>CAXYYW010000023.1:0-9210 GCA_964293235.1 uncultured bacterium
ACACTTCCATGGTTTACGAGGCTGAGTGCGCAAAATTCGAGTGGGATAGAATACTTGATTTGCAGCGCACGGCTATCACGCAGCCACTGTTTATAGAGGATGAATTCGTTAGCGAGCGCGGTAACGTTAAAAGTGAGCTAACAGGGTATCTAAATGTACCAGACCGGCTTCTGTGGCCAAAGCTCGCACAGGAACTCGGTGAAGATACGCTGACGTTTCCAGAGCGTCTCGCGGTGCTCAATGACATTAAGCTGAGTGATATTAAAGAACACTACAAACGGACGCATACGGCCGGTAACTTACGCTTTGTTATTGCTGGTGATTTTTCACGTCAACAAGGAAAGTTAGAAGAAATGTTAAATGAATGGGAGCTCCCTGAAGGGGAACGCTTACCTATACCGGTCGACGAGCTACATAGTGCCGGCGCTTTTCTAATACGTCGTAAAGACGCGCCGAATCTGACGTTTGGTTTGTCGCTCAATGTCTCGCGGCGCCTTAGCGACGAAGAAGACAATGCTATGGACTTTTTGAACCATATACTGACCGGGACACTGCGCTCACGTATATTAGGTCGTGCGCGGAAAAAGGGTGTTGTGTACTCGATGTTCTCAGACACGTCGACCTATGAGCACAACAGCTCGTGGGATTTTGGCGCGCAGGCAAACATTGACACTGTTGATCAACTTATCGACATTATGGTTGAGGAGATTGCCGCAGTGATAGCGGGCAATGTCGACGAGTCTGAAGTCGAGGCTGCCAGGAGCTATGCACTTGGGCGGCATCAAATGGGGGCGCAGACCGTCGGACGTATCAATAGCTGGTATGCAGGCCGATACTTTTTTGATGGTAAGATAGAAGATTTCTTGAAGCAGCCAGAGGTTATCAATGCCGTAACGAAAGAACAGATAGTTGATACGGCGCGGCAATTTTTTGCGGCAAATTGCTGGTCGCTCGGCGCATATGGGAATAGCGACATTGCATTTATTCGGGAGCTCTCAGCGAAGTTTGAACCGTTATTTAACGAAGGGTAGGGGCAGTATGAACATCGCGGTCGCGGGATATGGCATAGAAGGTAAGGTAAGCGTTGCTTACTGGCTTTCGAAAGGTGCCCTGGTGACTGTGCTCGACGAGAAAGAGGCCGCTGATCTTCCAAGCAGCGTCACAGTGGTGACGGGGCCACACGCGTTCGATAACCTCGAAGTATACGACATGGTGGTGCGAACGGCGTCGCTCCGACCTGACAAACTCAATTCAGCCAAGAAAATATGGTCTGGGACTAACGAGTTCTTCGCCAAATGTCCAGCGCCGATTATTGGCGTTACTGGGACTAAGGGCAAGGGAACAACGGCAAGCCTTATCACTTCAGTACTAAGAGCTAGCGGAAAAACAGTTCATCTTGTTGGAAATATCGGCGTGCCCGCGCTGGAAGTCTTGCCTAGCATACAGGCAGACGATGTTGTCGTATTTGAACTAAGCAGTTTCCAACTCTGGGATCTCGAAAAGAGTCCACATGTTGCGGTCGTGCTCATGGTTGAGCCAGACCACATGGACGTTCACTCACACATGGATGAGTATATAGCTGCAAAATCGAACATTGTCCTGCATCAGGGGATTGATGATGTGGCTGTGTATCATCCAACGAATCAATTTTCAAAGATCGTGGCTAGCATGGGTGCTGGCAAAAAGATTCGTTATGGAGTGAAAGACGACGGTGGGGTATATGTCGAATCGAACACATTATGTGTTCAGAGTAAACAGATATGTGGGCTCGAAAATGTACAGATTCCAGGGGCGCACAACATAGAAAATGTCTGTGCTGCCACGACCGCTGTTCTTTCGTATGATGAGACGATAAGCTTTGACCTTATAGCCAAGGGGCTAAGAGAGTTTACCGGATTACCACACCGACTTAAGTTTATTCGCGAGATTGACGGTGTAAAGTACTACGATGATAACTATTCCTCCGCACCAGGCGCGGCCATTGCAGCCATAAGAGCGTTTACTGAACCCGAGATACTTATCATGGGCGGCTACGATAAGGGTGTCGAATTTACTGAACTAGCGAATGCTGTGGGTGCCCAGAGTAATATCAAACGAGTCATCCTTATTGGCCAAACACGACATAAAATAGCTGCTGCGTTAGACATGATTGAGAAGTCGGATATGTATGAACTAAATGACGAAATGACACTTGGGCCAATTATTCAGAGAGCACAAAGTCTTGCTGAGCCAGGTGACGTTATTGTTATGAGCCCAGGATGCGCAAGCTTCGATATGTTTAAAAACTTTTCTGATAGAGGAGATCAATTTATCCAGCTCGTGGAGGGGCTGTAGGGGTGGGTGCTGACGGCAAACAAGAGTACGAAACATTTTTCTTCGAGGGGTATAGGTTCGATGCAGAAACGATGGCCGCCTCTTTTATGTATAGCTTTGACGGAAAGCGAGAATTTACCGAAACTGTCACATTTGAACCCACCTCTGTTCTGGTTCGTGAGGACGTGCTTGAGCGATGTCTTGAGCTTGCCATGCTGGTTGCGGGGACGTCGTATTATAAATGCTTTCCGGTAAAACGAGCTGAGTATCGCGGAAAAAAGTTCACTAAGAAGCAAGCTGAATTTATAAATAAAGTATACAAAAACGGCCTAAGCCAGTTCATTTTTGAGAATCACTTAGACCCAGAAAGCATCCTTCATGTCGAGAGCCACGGCAAAGAGCTTGAGCCACTGAGTTACGAAGGCAAGGGAGTGCTGTCGCTCCAGAGCGGGGGTAAGGACTCGTTGTTACTTGGGGAGCTGCTCAATGAGAAACAGGTTACCTACACATCATGGTACATGACGTCATCGAAAACGTACCCCAAAATAATCTCTCGCTTAAATGGCAAGGGCCCACGTCTCGCGCGTCGCGCTATCGACCGTGCGGGGCTCGACAGGGCGGCTCAAGACGGCGCGTTAAACGGGCATGTGCCTGTTACGTATATCGTGCTAGCGTATGCACTTATAGACGCGGTGCTCCATGGTGAAGATACCGTGCTGGCAGCCATCGGCGCAGAAGGCAATGAACCACATGAATTTGTTGGCGACTTGCCAGTCAATCATCAGTGGTCAAAAACCTGGGAGGCTGAGCAACTCTTTGCTGACTATGTGATGACTAGTATATCGCCGAATATTCAGGTTGGATCACCGCTTCGTCCGTTCTCTGAACTGCGGATAGCTGAGTTATTTGAGGAAATTTGTTGGGCGCCGTACTCCTATGGATTTTCATCATGTAACCGGGCTAATTACGAGCAGGGCGAGCTCAACACCGATTTGAAATGGTGTGGAACATGTCCGAAATGTGCCAATACGTTTTTGCTGTTTTCGCCGTTTGTTATACCGTATGAGCTGCGACGAATCTTCGACGGCACAAATCTTTTTGCATCGCAGCACCCGGAGCTGCAGCGTTCATTTAAGGGGCTGCTTGGCATTGACGGGGCCATGAAGCCGTTTGAATGTGTCGGCGAGGTTGAGGAGCTAAGGACGGCGTACGCCATGGCGCGTGCTCGGTATGGGACTGTTGCGTGTCAGTTGCCATTTGACGTCCCCGAAGGACATTTTGACTATAAGAAGTTGGGTCCGGCGCAAGCTTGGACGGCTGAGTATCTTCCTGAACGCGTTCTCACGACGTAGTAGTACGGTATAATAAGAAGTAATGCAACCAATTCTCGACAGATTAGGTGACTTACGTGCAAAGCTTGATGCCGCATATGAGCAGCTTGCTATTCCGGCAAAGGCTGAGGAGCTGGCGGTGATTGATGAGCAGCTCATGGCGAGTGAGGTGTGGAACAATGTCGAACGAGCGCAGGCGCTTAGCAAACAGTCAGCGAGCCTTCGTTCGCAGATTGAACCGTGGCAAACACTTCGTGCTCAAGTGGGGGATATGGCTGAGCTCATGGCCATCGGCGACGAGACAATGCGTGGTGAGTTTGAAGAGCAGGTTGGTGCGCTAGAAACCGAATTCGAACGTCTTAAAAAGGACCTTTTGTTCCGTTGTGAGTTCGATGACCACGCGGCCATAATGAAACTAAGTGCTGGGGCCGGTGGTACTGATGCGCAGGATTGGACAGAGATGCTTGAGCGCATGTATCTCCGTTGGGCGGAGAAAAACGGCATGAGCACGGAGCTTATAGAACGAAGTCCTGGTGAAGAAGCAGGCCTCAAGAGCGCGACCTATAGCATAAGTGGGCCGTATGCCTATGGTAAATTGCACGGCGAACACGGCGTCCACAGGCTTGTCAGACTCAGCCCGTTCAACAGTGACAATCTGCGTCAAACGAGCTTTGCGCTTGTCGAAGTCATGCCAGAAATCGCCGCGCCGGAAGAGGTGGCACTTGATGAAAAAGATTTGAAGATTGACGTGTACCGCAGCGGTGGCCATGGTGGTCAGAGTGTGAACACGACCGACAGCGCGGTGCGCGTGACGCATATTCCAACGGGCATAGTTGTCGCTATACAAAATGAGCGAAGCCAGCTACAAAACAAGGAAACCGCGCTCAAGATTATGCGTTCGAAGCTCGCTCAACTTCAACTGGAGCAGCATGCTGAGACACTATCCGACCTTCGCGCAGGCGAGTCCGCAAGCTGGGGCAATCAAATTCGTAACTATGTGCTTCACCCATATCAGCTTGTGAAAGATACGCGCACAAAGTACGAAGACAAAGATACGTCGGGAGTACTCGACGGCAAGATCGACGGGTTTATAGATGCTTATCTTGAGCAACTCAGCGTGGTACAATAGCGCCGGTAGGGAGATATGGCTAGAAAATTTACTCGCAAACTGATACACAGGCATGATTTGATAAGACTAGCATCAAAGTGGCCAGTTATGGTTGTTGGCGTGCTGGCAATTTTTACAATTATGGCTGGGGCGGTATGGCTCATGACGTCAATTTCTCCCTTGGTAAAATATGAAACTGCGACATTTAGTCTATTAGTCCCAAGAAATTTCAGCGCTACTGCAGATGACTATGATAACGGCATGGTCAGGTATCCGTTTTTTCGAGAAGGTGAACAGGGCATTACTAAAACGACCGATTTATATATAACCGTCAGTATATGGGATGCACCTGATGGTAAAGTGCAGCAGGCGATTAACAGGTTTGATAGCGACTGGAAGAGGGGGGATACCCAGGGTTTCAGGAACCTCACAAAACGAACTATCAACGGGTATGAAGCGCGGCAATTTGAAGCGGTTTCGGAAGAGGCTGGAGCGACGAAGGCGTATGGTCTATATGTATACACTACAGATAAGATTTATCTTCTTTCAATCTACAATTACGATAATGCGTCAAAAGACATGCAAGCACTTGCTTTACAGATTGTTCGCTCGTTCCTAGTTCGGTGAGAACATAAGCAAGTATGCTAAAATAGTAAGTACTATATGATATTGCTGGATAGGGTAACCAAAACGTATTCGAAGGACGGTTCGCCGGCTATTAATCGCGTTAGTTTGCATATAGAGCCGAAAGAATTCGTTATCATAGTCGGGACGAGCGGTGCTGGGAAGTCAACGCTTCTCAAGCTTCTTACTCGCGAGGAGAAACAGACCAGCGGCAAGATTGTTGTTGGCGGTATAGATTATGACACCCTTCGCAAGAAACATATTCCGCTGCTGCGTCGTAAAATTGGCGTGGTGTTCCAGGACTTCAAGCTTTTGCCAAATAGAACCGTTTTTGAAAATATTGCGTTTGCGTTGGAAATTGCCGGTATGACAAACCGTGAGATTCGTTCAACCGTTCCGAAAGTCATAGAGCTTGTGGGCCTGACAGGCAAGGAAAAGAAATTTCCTCACCAACTGTCTGGTGGTGAACGGCAACGGGTTGCTATCGCTCGTGCAGTGGTGCGTCAGCCAAAGATTCTTATAGCCGACGAGCCGACGGGCAACTTGGATCCGAAGCACAGTTGGGATATCGTGCGGCTACTTGAAAAGATTAACCGTTACGGCACGACGGTCATACTAACGACGCATAATGCCGATATTGTAAATAAATTGAAACGACGCGTTATTGTGCTTGAACACGGTCGGGTCACATCCGATCAGTCGAAGGGGACATACCAGCAATGAGCAAGAATGACATACATGCTCAGCTTGGCGGCAACAAACGTTTCAGGCGCAAATGGATTACCTGGATGCGTATGTTGCGCTACGGAGTCAACAACTTCTCGCGCAATTTGTGGCTAACCACTGCTGCGACCGCCGTTATGACTATCACTTTGCTGATTATTTTCACGACGTCGGTGGCGAGAATTGTGCTGAACGACACGGTTCAGGACATACGAAACAAGGTCGATATACCGATAAACCTAAAATCAAGCGTTACCGATAAACAGATTGCCTTGTTGCGAGAAAAATTTGCAGAGCAGCCCGATGTCGTGCAAGTTAACTATATAAGTAAAGAGCAGACAAAAAAGAACTTGCTTGATAGTGGTAAACTCACGGCGGATCAACTTCAGATTATTGCTGAATTGCCCGAGCAACCGTACTATCCTGTGCTGAAAATAGTCGTTCGGGATCCGTCAAACACCGCGGCTATTGAAGAATTCGTGAAGAATGACGAGGACGTTCAAGCGGCGCTCAATACGCAGCCCGGTTTACAGCCGACGTTCAGTGGCGACCGCGCAAAATCCATAGCGACTATAAGCGGCTGGGCAAGTGCTGCGGAAAAGGGCGGGCTTGTTGCTGGTATTATCTTTGTGGCTATTTCAATGCTTATTATCTTCAACACCATTCGCATGGCGATATTTAGCCGCAAGGACGAGATAGAAATGATGAAGCTTATCGGAGCCGATAAAGGGTTTATTCGTGGTCCGTTTGTCGTTGAAGCAGTCATGTATGGATTTTTCGCCGCTCTGTTTGCAACTGGCATAGGAATTTCACTTTTCCTCGCAGCTGAACCGAAGCTTAGTGCGTATGGTATCTCTACAACAGAGCTACATACGAGTATTATCACGTATAGTCCAGTTCTTGTTATTGCAATGATATGTATAGGCGCCCTTATTGGTGTCATATCATCGCGCCTTGCTGTTCGGCGCTATCTAAAACTGTCGTAGCTCAATTTCGAGCTTGACTTATAAAATGCTAGAGGTTATAATGCATATGTATACTATAAGTACAAACATGAAAAGCCAAACCACCACTCTAAAAAACACCAGTTTTCTTCGGCGTATCTCGCTCATCGCTATTGCGATGCTTATTTCGGTGATTGTGCCTATTTCTATGGTTCAGACGGCAAAGGCTGATCAGTACGATGATCGTATTAAGGCTCTTGAGAGCCAAATAGCGGGGTATCAGTCAGAGGCGTCGCGGCTTGCGGGTGAGGCGGCTTCCCTAAAACAAGCTCTCGATAGTTTAACGGCGCAGAAAAACACAATTCAGGCGCAGCTTGATCTAAGCCAGGCAAAATATGACCAATTGGTTGCGGAGATTGCAGCCAATGAAAAGAAGCTTAAAGATCAACAAGGCGTTCTTACCTCAATAGTTTCCCTAATGGTTGCCGACGAACAGGTAACCCCCATAGAAATTCTTGCAAGCAGCTCATCGGTTGGTGACTATGTTGCCAAACAGGACCAGTTAACCGCGACGTCTGGGCAATTGCAGAGTTCCATAGAGACAATAAACAAGGTTAAAGCCGAGCTTGCACAGCAAAAAACAGAGGTTGAGCAAGTTCTGGCTGACCAGAAGGCCCAGCGTGATACGCTTGCGGCAAAAGAGGCTGAACAAGCACAGCTCCTAGCGGCGACGCAGAACCAAGAAAGTGCCTACCAGTCCCTCATAGGTCAGGCGAATGATGCTATTGCCCAACAGCGAGCGAACCAGGCAGCGGCAAATGCTCGGGCAAACTACAGTAATCTTGCATCTGGCGGCAGCGCTTGCGGTGGTTACCCGGCGGTATGGTGTAACGCACCGCTCGACAGCCTCGTTGATAACTGGGGCATGTATAACCGTGAGTGCGTGAGTTACACGGCCTGGAAGGTTGCTTCAACAGGACGCCATATGCCGTATTGGGGTGGTCATGGTAATGCCAATCAGTGGCCTGCAAGCGCACGGGCCGACGGTATCCCAACTGGCTATACTCCTCAGGTTGGAGCAGTTGCAATTCTCATGTCGGGTTATTACGGCCACGCAATGTATGTTGAACGGATCAACGGTAACGGAACTATTCACGTTAGTCAGTTTAACTGGCTTGTCAATGGTCAGTGGGGCCGTTATAGCGAAATGGATATCGCTTCGTCTGGCTTAACATACATCTATTTCTAGGGGCATAGGACAAACCTACGGTTTTTCCTATCGCTCCGCTTGGCTTTTCCCTAAGTTATAAAAACAACTACGAAGTAAATTCGATGGTTGTTTTCTATAAATTATTAATTTTGCTTTCAAATAGCCTATGTTCTCAGCTTACTCATAGGGGCTATGCTATGATGGTAAGCATAAACGGAGATATATAGTGGAGGAAAGCCCTAAACCCCCGCGCGCTCATCTGCGCGCAAAAAAACAAGTTTCGTTATCGACTATGGTTATGGTGTGCGCGCTCGTTGCAGTCGCTTTTTTTGTACTAGGAACGCGTTCATACCTGCTACCGGGGCTTTTTTCAAAGTCGACGGCTCCAAGCCAACTGGATTTCAGCTCGCTAAACGAG
Source organism: uncultured bacterium (assembly GCA_964293235.1). GTDB lineage: Bacteria > Patescibacteriota > Saccharimonadia > Saccharimonadales > Saccharimonadaceae > JAPUDS01. The sequence goes on from CAXYYW010000023.1 coordinate 8,672, forward strand.
GTGTATTCACTGCTGAGAGCTAAATATGACGGAAACTTAGATACTGAGAAGCTCATAGATGGCGCAAAACATGGTCTAGTTGATGCTGTCGGTGATCCATACACGGTGTACTTCAACGCAGAAGAAGCAAAGGCGTTCAATAGTGACCTAAATGGTACATTCGAAGGTATTGGCGCGGAGCTTGGCAAAACGAATGGACAATTGACCGTGCTAAGCGTTATTGCGGACAGCCCGGCCGAGAAAGCTGGGTTAGAAAAGAATGATGTCATAATCAAAGTCAACGGAGAGGATACGTCCTCGCTAACCGTTGGCGCAGCCGTTACAAAGATTCGTGGCGAGAAGGGGACATCCGTAAAGTTGACAATCCTGCGAGGGGACGCAACAAAAGAGTACTCTATAACTCGAGATACCATTTCAACGCCAAGTGTCACCGTGGAGGTTCTAGAAGGGAATATTGGCTATATGCGTATCTCTCGATTTGGTGATGATACGGCAGGGCTTGCAAAGAAAGCTGCTGAGAACTTCAAATCGCAGGGCGT
>CAXYYW010000024.1:0-9131 GCA_964293235.1 uncultured bacterium
ATCAACTGGAAAAAAAGCTGTTACCGCAGCCGTTGAAACAGGCAAGGTAGTCGGTGGCGCTGCTCTCTTTACAGCCGAAATGGGCGTAGGTGTAGCTGTTTTAGGCACCAAAGCCGCCGAACGCGGAGTGAAAGCTATCGCAAATGGTATGGACAGAGTCGATAACTGGATTGATGACAAAGCCGACCTGCTCGGTGACGCGGTAGACACTGGCATCACCGCCATAAAAGATAAAGGTACTGAGGTCCGCGAAGCTGCGGTCGGAAAATTCGAAGAAGTCCGTGGCTTTTTCCGTAGCCGCGCTGAGACAGCAAAACAAAGTATGCAGAAACGACGCCGTTACCTCTTAGCCGGGTATAGCCGAACTCGTCGCAATGTTAGAAATACTGTTGAGTCTGGCCTTACATTTGCCGAAGAAACTGGTGAGAACATTAAGCACAACGCTAGAGTTATCCGACGCACCGGTAAAGTTGCAATGGCTCACTACCGCGCAAACTCCGTGCCAGTTGTTCCCCGTTAACCCTCAAAGTACGGTATACTAAAAACCATAAACTATATAGATGGGAAACTGATATGCAACTAATATCTGAAGAAGACCTAAAGATCATGGGCATCACGCTCGATAGTGAGGAGATGAAAAGTCTCGTCCAGCACGCAAATGACATTCTTAACGAACATGTCGGTGCCGATATCATTGAAGGTCTTAATGACGAACAACTTGAAGAGTACGTTGCTCTGCAGCAAAGCGGCGATGATGAAAAAACTACCTCTTGGTTGACCGAAAATGTACCCGACCTCAAGGAGGTTGTTGAGAATGAGCGAGATATCGTTCTTGGCGAGCTCGCTGAAAACGCCGAGCGGGTGCAATAAATTAAGGACTTAACAGATAAGAGGCGGGTACCCGCCTCTTATCTTTTTTATACCATACAAGCATAAGGATTACATATTGTGCTTGTGTATTGACATTAAAACAAGTTTGTGGTAGACTAGAGGAATCCTCTGGGAGGAGTTATGAGGAAATGGTATATCTTTCAGATATCACCGCCCCACCTCTCGTTGAGTAAGGTGTTGTTTAACAATCAGTCCAACTAGAGAAAGTTTGCGATTGACATACCAACAACGACCGTAAAACTCGCAAACTAGATAGTCATGGGTCTTTAACGCTGCTTGAGCACTTGTGTTCGCAGATTCGACCCTAGCTCATTTTCTCTTACTCATTTAGCTTCCTTCTCCTTCAAGAAGGTGTGACGACATGTGTACATTTAAATGTGCATTTGTCGTCACAACCTTCGCGGGGGGTGTGACGGTTCTTATATCTATCAGACCCGCAACACCCCGCGAGGGGAAAGGAGCTGTACGCAATGAACGCCACCATCAAGCGCATCCTCAGCGGAACGGCCGGTGTGGTCGTCTCGCTGAGCCTGCTCACCCTGACGCCGCCCACCATCGCCAGTGCCACCGAGGCCCACGCCGTTGCCACGGCCACCAGCCACGGCGACATCTCGGTCTCCGCGGACTTCGAGTCCGTTACGGCCCAGACCACCGACGCCCAGGGACGTTACATCGGCGCCTGGTTCAACTCCAATGCCAAGCACTGGAGCGCGAAGAAGGCGCTGAGAGTCAAGTACGCCAAGAGCTTCGCCGCCGGCGCCGCCAGCTGCAAGCCGTTCCGGCTCAAGAAGGGCCAGTGGTACCCCCGTACCCTGAAGCTCATCGACGGTGTCCCCGTTGAAGTCAAGGGCGGCTCGCATGTCAAGCATGCCTGGTCGCTCTTCGACTTCGCCAAGGGCGACTGCAGCACGCCGCGCCACCGCGGCTACTCCAGAAAGCCGAAGCACAAGTGGTACGACGACTGTGTGACCCCGAAGCCGGGCGCCGACTGGAAGGTCGTCGACTCGGTCATCGAGGTCAAGCAGCACACCGCCACGACCTGGTACCTGAAGACAACCTGGAACGCCAAGGCCCAGGTCTTCGGTTCGGTCGCTGTCGACTGCGGCACGGCCAGCTCCAAGGCGAGCTTCACGGCAACGGGCGAGACCACCGGTTCGCTCGACGTCAAGGTCGTCGCCCTGACCGAGGCTGAGGCCCGGGCCAAGGGCAAGACCCAGGTCGAGCCCCCGGTCAAGTCCGACACTTCGGTGGAAGGCAAGATCAAGCTCGATGCCGAGACAAAGGCAGAGGGCAAGGCCGAAGCGAGTTGCACCAGCACCCCGCCCCCGCCCTCCGTTCCGGCGCCGAGCATCCTGGAAATCACCACGGTAAACGACTTCCGTACCGGCCAGGAAGGCTTCATCACCGCTACGGGTACGGTCGCTTCGGGTCACACCGCCAACCTCTTCGCTTCGGCGAAGAACGGCGGCACCATCATCGCGAACAAGTCCCAGACGGTGTCTGGGAACTTCACGGTGAATGTCACCTACAAGGCCTCCACGGAGGTCGGCACCGACCAGGCGGAGTTCACGCTCACGCAGGACGACGGCCAGAAGGCCACCAAGTCGACCAACGTGTTCAACATCCTGGAGCGTCAGCCGACGCCATAGCCCGCTCGCCGCGGACGCAATGAGCAAGAAGGAGTGAGTACTGACGTGCGCACGGGCTGGCCAAAACCAGTATCCGTGCGCACGTCACACACCCCCAGGTTAAAGACAAGTGACTATCTAGTTTGTATATATAAGGTATTAGTAAGAAGAATCAAGGAGATTTAAGATATGAAACGATTTGCTTCGCTTCTCGCTCTTCTCGCCCTCCCTATCATCGCACTCGTGCCTAGTGCACAGGTATTTGCTGATAGCCCGGGCCAACTCACAAACGCAGTAACGAACTACGAAGTGAAAAATGTCACGAAAAATGGCGCTTACAGCCAAAGCACAAGCGCCGCTTGTGGTGAAACTGTAAAATACAGTGTCTACCTCGCAAACAGCGAATACGGCCTCCTCAAGAATCTGACCGTCAAGGCGGATCTCGCGAGCGGCAACATCAGCGCTTCTGCAACTAACGCTGCAAACGCTATAACAAGTGTCTCCGGTAAAGTTACTGTCACGGTTCCAAGCAACGGAACTTTGACATACATCACCGGTTCAACGGTTCGTATCACCAGTGACGGCAAGACTGTCACAAACCTGCCTGACGGTATCGTCAGCGGTGGTGTTAACGCCGGTGAGCTGAATGGCTCAACCCAGACGTTCGTTCAGTTCCAAGCAAAGGTAAACTGCGTGGTTCCTCCAAAGGACATCACCGTCTGCCGCTTGAGCGACAAAACGATTGTCACTATAAAAGAGAATGAGTTTGACTCAACCAAGTACTCAAAAGATTTGAATGACTGTAAGACTGTCGAGGAGAACAAGCTTAAAGTTTGTCGCCTCAGCGACAAGACTATTGTCACCATCAAAGAGAGTGAGTTTGACTCAACCAAGTACTCAAAAGATTTGAATGACTGCGCAGAGGAAGAAATTCCAACTGAGATCCCAAGCACGGGTCCAGCTGAAATCCTCGGCGGCCTCATGGGTACAAGTGCACTTGGTTACGGCGCATACACCTACGCCGCGTCTAAGCGCGCACTCCGCAACTCACGCAAATAATCTCTAGGCGACTGACACACCTAATGCAAACGACCCCGGTTTTACAACTGGGGTCGTTTTGTATACAAGAGAGTATCTTACAGAGTGCGTTTCTTGAGTTCGCGGGTGAAGAACTCGAGTCTGTCACCCTCTTCAAGCGCTAGCTTGCCGTGCGTTCTGAGTTCAAGACCACACTGCTCACCTTCGAAGACTTCTTTCGCTTCAACTTGCTGGCGTTGTACAGAACGAACCTCAGCTTCGGCAATCTTCTCTTTGTTGCGGAGAACCCGAACCAACAGGCCGCCAGTCACTTTGCCAGACAGGACCTCGCCACCACATATAACATCATCACGTGTTGTACGGAAGATGCCGAGCACTTTCAGTTTGCCAACCTCGGTCTCCACAACCTCAGGGGCAAGCATGCCCTCCATAACGCCCTTCATGCCGTCGAGCAGCTCGTAGATAACCTTAAAGATACGAACACTGACCTTGTCGCGCGCAGCGAGTCGTTTCACCGATGGAGGCAACTGAACATTGAAGCCATATATGATAGCATTTGCGCTTGCAGCAAGGTGTACGTCATTTTCCGTAATGTTCCCAACTCCCGAGCTAATAATTCGCATGATAAGCTCTTCGTTCTCCAGCAGTTTTAGACTGTCGGCCACGGAAGTAAGCGAACCCTGCACGTCAGCGCGGACAACAACATTCACATCTTGCGTTTCGGCATAACGGTTCATCATTCGCAAAAGATCGTTGCCAGTTACCCGCGCGTGAACCGCTTCGTGCTGCTTACTGAGACGATTTTTCTCTGCAATGCTGCGCGCAGTCTTTTCATTTTTCACAACAGCAAATCGGTCACCAAAGCTCGGCACGTCCTTAAAGCCGGTGACTATCGCAGGGGTCGCTGGACCAGCCGATTTTATGGGGCGAGAGGCATAGTCAGACAGTGTTCTCACTTTTGCGTATGTTGTGCCAGAAACAACGAAGTATCCAGGTTTTAAGACCCCATTTTCGACTAGCATACTCACCACTGGGCCCTTCCCGACTTCCAAATGAGACTCGATAATAAGACCCTCAGCGGGCGTATCAACATCAGCCCTCAAGTCTTCAAGGTCTGCGACAAGAAGCACCATGTCAAGTAATTTGTCGATGTTCTTTCCCGTCTTTGCCGAAATCGGCACCATGATAGTATCACCACCCCACTCTTCGGGGTTCATATTGTACTCACTTGCGAGCTGCGCCATGACGCGCTCGACGTTTGCCGTATCCTTATCACATTTGGTTATGGCCACGACTATTTTCGCATTGGCACTCTCTGCAAACTTTATCGCCTCAACGGGCTGTGGCTTCACGCCGTCGTCTGCCGCGACAACTATGATAACGACATCCGTCAGCGTCGCCCCATGCTGCCTAAGGGCCGAGAAGGCTTCATGGCCAGGCGTGTCAAGGAGGGTTATAGAACGGTCGCTACGAACGGTTTGGTATGCGCTAATGTGCTGTGTGATGCCCCCCGCTTCGCCCTCCACGACCCTCATATCAAGAATGGCATCGAGCAGGGTTGTCTTGCCATGATCAACATGGCCCATAACAGCAACTATGGGCGGGCGTGTGACAGCATGGTCGCTCAGTTCGTGCTTGCTTTCTTTTATAACTGCCTGAGCTTCCTGCTTTTCGAGTACGACATCGAGTCCTAGCTCTTCGACGATAATTTGTGCCGTCTCAACGTCGATACGTTGATTGATTGTCGCGGCAATACCGTTTTTAAACAGCTCGCCTATAAGCTTCGTAACAGGAATATCAAGCGTGGTCGCAAGCTCGCCAACCGTCACCATGTCCGGGACCTGTACTACTCTTTCGGCCATACTTGCTCCTTTCTTTCTCGTTGGTAGTCACGTGGGCGATATCTATCACCCACGCTCAACCAACAAAACTATTTCGCCTTTTTAAGGCTTAAACTAATCTTTCGGCTGTCTTTGTCGATATCAAGCACACGGAAGCTCTTCCGCTCGTTAAGCTTAAATACCTTCTCGGGATCCGCACCATCGCCATCCCCAAGCTCGGAAACGTGCACAAGTGCCTCAACCGCTGGACTTAGCTGTACGAATGCGCCAAATGGCGTGATTCGTGTAACTGTACCCTCGACGTCATCGCCCTTCTTGAACTTGTCGACTTCAGAAAGCCATGGGTCTTCTTGGAGTTGCTTCAGGCTCAAAGAGAGGCGTTCTTTGTCGATAGCAATAACCTTCGCATCGACTTGCTGCCCAACCTTTACGTAATCAGCAGGGTTGTTTACGCGCTCCCAGCTGATTTCTGAGATATGGATAAGTCCCTCGATACCTTCAACGTTCACAAATGCGCCGTAATCTACAACACCGGTGATGATACCTTTGACCGTATCACCGATCTTCAGCTTCTCGAATCGTTCGCTGAGACCATCCTTGATAGCTTCCTTCTCTGAGAAGATAAGCTTGTTCGCACGTCGGTCAGCATCAAGCACACGCGTCTTGATAGGCTTGCCGACAAGCGCATTCAAACGCTGCAAAATCTCATCCTTGTCCGCACTGCCAACTCGTGGGTAGTGCTCTGCTGAAAGTTGTGACACAGGCAAAAAGCCCCGCACACCCTCAAGCTCTATGAGAAGACCGCCACGATTCGCATCGTAAGCCGTCACCTCAATAATTTCTTCACTCTCGACAATCCGAGCAATCTCATCCCAACCGCGATCCTTCGCAGCCTTCCTGAGTGAAAGTAGTGCGTAACCATCTTCCATCTCTGTTTCGATAACGCTCGCCGTAACGGCGTCACCTTCATTCAGCTTTTGGCTGAATCCGACCTCCCGGCGCGGAACAACTCCGACCCCGAGCGGACCAAGATCAACGAGCACCTCGTGCTTTTTGACGCTTAGTACTGTCCCTTCGACGACTTCACCAGCCGCCAAAGATTTGATGTTCTCCTCTTTCAGGAGATCATCCATAGTAATCGCTTTTTTAGCATCTGCCATATGTAACTGTTTGGTAGGTTTTTCTTGAAAGCCCTACCAGGCTCCCTTCGTAATGTATTTTCCCTTTGCACCAAAATAAAGGCACACAAAAGAATTGTAACTATTGTACCCCTTATGCCACCCCTTGTCAAAACTAGTCAAGATTTGCGCTTCGTATGCGCTTGCAAGACTGAACGAAGTAAGAAGCTACAGCGCTAATTACACTCAGCGCCAAGGCCGTCGCTACGACTTCCGTCGGGCCAGTGTCGGCTATCTCTTCATTAACTGAGGGGCCTGTCGACGCAACATTGTCAGTATCGGATTCATTCGCCGACGAATCAGTCGATGTTGATCCCTCAGACCCCGGTGTCGTTTCTTGGGATGAATTGTCACTAGAAGTTCCATTGGTGCTATTGTCGCTACCTGCCCCCGTAGACGTACTGCCAGAACCTTCAGAGGGCTTCCCAGTGGTCGTTGAACTACTCGATGACCCTGTTGACGACGAAATCACCACTTGCCCCCTTTTTGCCCACCATAAACCTCCTGCAAGCAGCAGAGCAAGCACAGCAGCAATTACCACAAAGCTCACTACTCCACCCTGTTCGTAGCGACGATTTTCCATGCACATCTCCTTGAAACTTAACTGGCCTAAATATATCAGTTTTTACAGATTAGCGCAAGGGGCGGCACGCATGCTACACTGAAGTTATCATGTTGATTACTGTCGACACTGGAGGGACAAAAACGCTTGTAACCGCGTTTAATCACCAGGGGAAGCCCGGAAGTGAGTTTCGTTTCCCCACCCCTAAAAATGAAGACGATTACATAGGTACGCTTAGTGAATTGTTAAATGAACAGTACCTGTCGAAAGGTCGTAAAATAGACGGCGTCGTCGTGGCAGTCCCTGGCATGGTGAAGAACAACAAAGCGTACCACTGCCCAAACCTCGGATGGCACAATTTTGATATAGCAAAGCGACTTGAGTCGCTCTTCGATGATACTACGCCTATATGGCTTGAAAATGACGCGAATTTAGCGGGTCTTTCAGAGACACTTCGGCTCGAAAAGGCTCCTCGTAACAGCCTCTATGTCACTATTAGCACCGGCATTGGTACGGGTATCGTCGCTGAAGGAAAGATTGATCGCAATATGGCCATGAGCGAAGGAGGCCATATGCTCATAGAGTACGATGGTCGCCTCAGAGAGTGGGAAAGCTTCGCCTCTGGCCGCGCTATACGCGATACGTACGGAAAATACGCCCGCGACATCACGAACAAGCACATATGGGTACAAATAGCCGACAAAATCTCTCGCGGTTTTCTCGTTATGATCCCTATGGTTATGCCCGACGTCATCATCATTGGCGGCAGTATTGGTTCATACTATGAACGCTATAAAGAGCCCTTAAAGCGCCTTATTGCCGACCAGCTGCCAGAACACATCCCCATGCCCTCATTCCATCAAGCAAAATATCCCGAGGAGGCTGTGATTTATGGCTGCTACTACTACGGCATTCAACAGCTTGCTGCAGAAGCTTAAATCTGAGTACTCTGACGTCACTTTCGAGTCGAGTGATGATTTTCGCTGGTCATCTTCTCTCAGCACCGTGTACTACAAGCCTGGCAAAGATGTCATAACGCTACTTCACGAAACAGCACACGCCCTACTCAACCACACAGGCTACGAGCATGATATAGACCTCATACATCTTGAACGTGAGGCCTGGAACAAAACCCTTGAGCTTGGCAAGCAATATGGGGTCGCTGTTGACCCCGAAATAGTCGAAAACGCCCTCGACACCTACCGAGATTGGCTGCATGCTCGCAGTCTCTGCCCCCTATGCAAGCAAAATGGCGTTCAGACGGCCGAAAATACATACACCTGTGTCATATGTGGTCAGAAGTGGACCGTCAACGACGCGCGCTCCTGCGGCCTTAAACGGCATAAAATCAACTAAATACCCTCCATATGGAGGGTATTTATGGTTTTAAGAGGTTCTCTCTTACTTTTCAGTCGCTTTGCGACGGCGTGAAATACGACCGCCCTTAGCACCAGCTATGCGAGCGAGCTCGCGGTTTGCAGCGAAGCCACCAGTGTGACCAAGCTTGCCACCTTTTGCGCCAATTTGGGCGTAAAAGTCCTTGCCGTGACGCGTCTTGTTGGTTGCAGCAGCTTTTTTGCCGCCTTCTTTGGTTCCTGCCATATGAGGATTCTCCTTCTTTTTGGGAAAAGAAAAACAGCCGAACCTATCCTGGTTTCGCCTGTCTACCCCTGTTCCCACTTATGTTATAACTCACACACGATATGTGTATGAATAAATATTAGCACAATGAAGCGTTTATGTCAATATTTACGTTAAGCATTTTTATGGTGATAAAACCGTTGCGTTTATTCACCCAGTGCTATATTATGGTTGTCAGGCACCTAGAAGTAGCACCACATGCTTCTACACCAAAAAACGACCTATCTGCGAGACAGGTCGTTTTGTTTTTACTCTGTTACACCGTTGCCGACGTCAAAAGGCCCCTTAAAGGGGCTTACGCCATTATAAAAAGCAATCTCGCCGATGCCGTAGAGGCCGTAGCTCCTTATCT
>CAXYYW010000025.1:0-9001 GCA_964293235.1 uncultured bacterium
TTTACCTTCGGTTCGGGTTGCTTCTTTCATGAGCAGTGAGAATTGTTTCTCGAGCAGGCCGTACAAACGACGGACCTTTTGCTTCTCACGAAGCTGTTGAGCATACATGCTCTGCTTGCCCTGGCGGTCGCGGCCGTGCTGGCCTGGAATACCGCTTTTCTTCGCAAGAATCTTGTGAGCCTTCGGATGCAAGGCGTAGCCTTCGCGGCGGCTCTGTTTGACTATGGGATCTCGGTCTCTCGCCATATTAGCCTCTCCTTGCCTTTGGTGGTCGAGTACCGCCGTGTGGGATGCCCGTCACGTCCTTGATACTTTCGACTGAAATATTGTAATTCTGCAACGTGCGAATAGCCGCGTCACGTCCGAGGCCAACGCCTTTGACGAAAACATCGACTTTCGTAAGACCGTACTGGCTCTTTGCTGCTTCCGCTGCTTTTTCGGCTGCGACTTGAGCGGCATATGCCGTACCCTTTTTGCTTCCCTTAAAACCACACGCACCAGCGCTTGAACGTGTCAGGACATTGCCCTTCGTGTCTGTAAACGCGATAAGCGTGTTGTTAAAGGTTGCAAGGATATGGAGCTGACCAGCGGGAACTGATCGGCGAGTCTTTTTCTTTGCAGACTTGGTAGTCGTAGGTGTAACTTCTGCCATATCGATTCCTTTCTAGGTCTTACTTGCTGCTTTAGGTTGTGTACCGCCGACAGCAATACGCTTGCCACGACGTGTCCGGCCATTTGTGCGCGTGCGCTGACCGCGACTTGGCAGGTTTTTCTTGTGCCGTTCGCCTCGGTATGACTGGATGTCTTTCAACCGTTTGATATTATTTGCAACAATACGCTGCAGGTCACCTTCGACCGTGAAGTTCGCATCCACTTCGTCGCGGATAGCTTTCTCTTCGGCCTCAGTGAGGTCTTTTACGCGCTTGGTCGGTTCGACCTTTGCGGCTTGTAAAATTTCTGCAGCGTGCTTTGGCCCAATACCATAAATATAGCGGAGCGCTATTTGCACCTGCTTTTCACTTGGGATAACGACGTTTGCTATACGAGTCATAGTCGATTACCCTTGCCTCTGCTTGTTTTTGGGTTTTTTCTTGTTGATAACGTAGAGGCGGCCTTTGCGGCGAACCAATATGTCATCAGGGCTGATTTTTTTGACGCTTGCGCGGACTTTCATCAGTCTCTCCCTTAAACCTTATAGTTAATCTTTGAGTCGGAAGCTGATTCTGCCCTTTGTAAGATCATAGGGGGTTAACTCAACTTCGACTTTATCGCCCGGCACTAACCGTATGTAGTGCTTGCGCATCTTTCCTGACACGTGAGCGATGATACCGTGCCCGTTCTCAAGTTCGACTCGAAACTTGGCGCCAGGGAGTGTTTCCACAACGACGCCTGTAAGCTTGATTACTTCCTTGTTTACGGGCATAAGTTTCAGCAACCCACTATACAGGAAACATTCTCTGTTGACAAGAGGTGAAATAAAATTTACTGAACTTTCGTCAGTTTTTGTTTCTACCGAGTTAGCTATATTGTAGCATGAGTTCCTGAATGAAGCTTGAAAACAAAACGCCTCCGACATACATCAGAGTGCGAAAGTTACATTTTGATATGCAAGTGGAGTTGCCGCAGGACGTGGAGCGAGTAGTACTACAGCGCTAGCGCGCTCTACTCGCTCCGCGGAGAAGACCCTGACACCCTTTCGGGTGCTCCTGATCAGGGGCTTCACAGGCGAAGAGGAGGAGTCACTCATCCGCCTTCCGTCTCGTGCCTGCGGCACGAAGCCTGCGTTACAGTTTGCCGAAGCGGGAGAGAAGACATTGGTAGCACTCACAAAGAGTGTGTCCCCTCTCCCGCCCGGGTACTGTCTTGTTATGGTCGAGTGGTGTCGTGCGCTTTGGCGTACCTCAAGGGTCTTACTGCGCCCAAGGGGTTCCGACGCGCTGCGCGAGCAGCGTATATCGGTAGTCAGGGACCGCCAGACGTTAGCTTACAGCGCTGTAGCCTGTCAAGTTGCTACTGACTCATGCTGGATGTGTTCGCGACGCACCACCCTACCAGGATGGACATGGTGGGATACGCAGTTGGATACTGCGCATCTTAGCCGAAGCTTTTCAGCTCGGTTCTTCGCAGTTCGGTTGCTAAAGCGGTGAGTTGATTGCAAAATCGGAACTCGACCGTCTCCTTCTCCTGTTTATCCCAGACTGTAGTGCATAAGGGGGGTTATCTGGGCAGGAATTGAACGTCGTACGCATAACGACCAATTCCTACCCAGATGCCACTTGCATATCAAAGGGCTAGTAATGAGGGAATAGTGCGTACTCAACCTCTTAGCTTAAAAAAAATAGTACCCTGCCGGGTACGCTGTGTCAATTGTATTCTAAAAAAGTTTTCCCAGAGTCGGGGCTTGGGAGCTAACTCCCTCGCCCCGACTCATCGGCCCTTTATTGTTGTTGTCGCCCCGTCTGCTGATCGGATGCCATCACTTTGGATTGGGTTTGCGACGAGATCAAACGGGGTCTGCTGCTACACAAGCGCGGAGTGAGGCGGTCGACCTATCTCCAGGTAGCTGTTTTAACTGAAGCCACGCAGCACGTGGCGTGCGATGCTGGCCTACGCCGCCAGGGCTTGTCCAGCCCCAACGAACACCGGCATCGACTTTCGGCCCTTGTGTGGGCCATTTCCTGTGTCGCGCACTTTCTGACGGGTATCTGAGCCGTCAAATTGCACGCATTGGCAGGCGTCTTTGCACCAGAATTGCTCCTGGGCTAGTTCCACCGACCGGCAGCTAGGGGTATTTCACACCTCAGCTGCCCATTTGACTCGGCAGAGTCGGTTGTTTTCAGCCGCAACGTTTGCCGCGACCTAGTAGCTTGTACGACCTCCTGATTGTCAAAGCTTTTGCCCATCCTAGCTCCCCCGGCTTGCTGCCGCGTCGGGAGTAGCTTTTTCCGCAATTGCTCACGGTATGTTGGTGGTCATCAGCTCGATCAGTGAGCTATTACGCACTCTTTCAAGGTCGTCCAACTCGTGGAGCTACACATAAATAATATCATCAACTAGAGAAATCACAACTAGATTTGTTTCGCAGTTATTCGAACTACGGAAGAGCAGTCTTAAATAAGTATGGCGAGCGTTAGGTGTCCTTCTAGGCGACTTTATTTGTATTTTTGCGATTGTCGGAAGAGCAGGAACGGTTTTTCATGCAATGAAAAACGCGGATTTACTCCGCGAGTTCCGACGAGAAACCGACGGCGATTAGCCGTGGGTGTCTCAGTTACCTTCTAGTAGTTGTCGTACGTAACCATTAGCGCTCGCGAATTGATCTGCCTGAGCGTTTCAAGCGCGACTGACACGACAATGAGGAGTCCCGTCCCACCTATGGCGAGGTTCGTTCCGGTGATACCCAGCTGGCCGAATATGTATTCGAAGACGAATGGCAACACAGCTATAAAGCCAAGTGAGAGCGAGCCAAAGAGTGTCAGGCGATTGACGGTACGTGACAGATACGACTCTGTTTGTGGGCCAGGACGGATACCCTCTATGAAGCCGCCTTGCTTTTGTAGGCTCTCGGCAATCTCGTTTGAGTTAAAAACAATACCGGTGTAAAAGAACGTAAACAGCACGACGAGCGCGAAGTAGACCGCCGGGTATATGAAAACCGTCCAGTCGGTCGCTTGAGCAAATGTCGTGGCACTTGGCGTCTGGAACCATTTGACGAGATTTTCGCCTATGGCTGCAAGATTAGGCTGGCTATTCATAGTTCTAAAGAGCTGGCCGACGAAGGCTGGAAGTGCAAGGAACGCGACGGCGAAGATGACCGGGATAACACCAGCAGTAATAAGCTTCACTGGCAGGATACTCTTAACGCCGCTGTAAGCCGTGTTTCCATGAACACGTTTCGCGTAATTTATGGTAATAATACGCTGTGACTCGTTGATCTTCACAAGGAAATACAGCACCAGAAGCCCGGCTAACGCAATACCTAAGAATATCCAGAACGCAAAGGCGTTAATGGGAAGCGTAAACCAGTTGAATACGTGCAGCTTATCCGCGTCGGTCGATATAGTCGTAAGCGATGTCCACATGGTCGAGAACGTCTCCGGCAGACGTGAGACAATACCTGCAAAGATAAGTAGTGAAATACCGTTTCCTATGCCCTGTTCTGTTATGAGCTCCCCGAGCCACATCATAAGCACAGCACCCGCAGACATGGCCGTTACGGCAAGTACCCACTGGAAGGCTGTCGTTTGATCAAGCACTGCCGTATTACCAGCAAGAACGGTTTGGCGAATAATGAAGATAAAGGCTATAGATTGTAGGATAGCGAGTGGAACTGTGATAATACGCGTCCACTGATTGATCTTGCGGCGCCCTGATTCACCGTCCTTATGAAGCTCTTCAAGACTTGGGATGGCTTTTGTGAGGAGCTGTGTAATAACGGAGGCAGTAATGTACGGGCTAAGGCCAACGAGGACAATACTAAGTGATGAAAGTGCGCCACCCGAAAGGAGGTTCATGAACCCGCCAAGATCGGTTGAGCTCAGTGCGTTGTCAACGATAGTTTTAAGCTGTGTCGGCTCAGCGAGCGGCACGGGAATTTGTGATAGGAATCGGTAGGCAATAACTATACCGAGAACTGCCCCGATACGCTTTAGCATGTCGCGGTTTTTGAGCGAGGCAAAGATGGTACGCCAGTTCATGATTGTTGTTCAACACCCTTCTTTTTACTCATATCAGACTACCAGAATACCCCTTAAATGTCTAGCCATTTGCTCAACGGTGCTTCCGTTGGTCAAACCGCCAAACAAGTTCAACTATGAGTGCTCCAGCGATACCCACAAGTAGCCCCTTAACGTTGTACGGCCAGACAGATGAAAACTGCAGGATGTTCGCAAGCCATGGCCACGATATGGCACCGTAGAAGACGAGCCCCATGGTCGAAATAAGCGTGACTTTCCAGGCATTGAAGGGCCGACCGAGACATGCGAGTACCCAGAGGCCTATAGCAACGACGCTTATAACCGCAGCCGAGCTTGCTATTTCAACCGGCGCACCGTCAGTGAGAATTGATTTATAGACATACATGGCTGCAATGGCGACAATAATACCTACAGGGATAGCAAATCGCAGGACACGCAGCAAGAAGCCTGGCGTGTACCGCCGGTTATTCGGCGCGAGCGCAAGAAAGAACGCTGGAATGCCTATGGTAAGCCACGATATGAGAGACAAGTGGCGTGGTAAGAACGGAAATGACAAAGCAAGTACCGTAACTGACAACGCGAAGATGAGGTTGTAAACGTTTTTTATAACGAAAAGATTCGCAACGCGCTCAATATTTGCTATCACCCGTCTTCCTTCGCCGAGCACGTGCGGCATGTGCGAGAACCTGTTGTCGAGTAATACGAGTCGTGCAACGGCACGTGTTGCTGGCGCGCCGTTACCCATGGCTATGCCAATATCGGCATCTTTGAGTGCGAGTGCGTCATTCACACCATCGCCCGTCATGGCGACGACGTGACCGTTTGCTTGCAATGCTTTCACGAACAATTGCTTCTGCTCTGGCAATACTCGGCCAAATACATTGTGCGACTCAAGGATTTTGCTAAGTTCTGCTATGTCAGATGGTAGTTCTCTTGCATCGATCGGTTCATCACACTCAATTCCGACTCGTCGTGCAACCGCCGCGACTGTGCGCGGGTTATCACCACTAATAACTTTGAGCGTAACGCCCTGCTCTTTGAAATACTGTAGTGTGTCTGCAGCATCACTTCGTACCTTTTCTTCAAGGATAACAAGCGCTTGCGGAGTGAGGTCGCTGGGCAGTCGCTTGTCCGAAACCTTGCCAGATGCGGTGGCAAGAGCAAGTACTCGCAACCCTTCTTTTGCATAGCTATCGGCACGTTCTCGAACGACAAGTGACGCATCTGGGAAGATAATTTCTGGTGCACCCATAATCCAAGCTTCGTTATGTATGTTCAATGCGCTCCATTTGCGTTTTGAATTGAACGCGACTCGTGATAATGGCTTGAGAGTTGTCGTCGCAAATGCGTCATGCAAGGCATCAAGGGTTGGTGACTCAGGCTTGTCGGCAAAGGCTGCCAGAATCTCTTCAACCCGCTCCTTTTCAGCCTCACCCTGTAGCTGCAACTGGCCAAAAATAATCTTGCCTTCCGTGAGAGTGCCAGTCTTATCAAGACATATGGTATCGACCCGCGCGAGGCCCTCAACAGCAGGCAGTTCCTGAACAAGTACCTTACGCCTTGCAAGTGTCAACGACGCGAGAACGAACGCGAAGCTCGTCAAAACGACAAGTCCTTCCGGAATCATGCCGACGATTGCGGCTATAGAGCGAACCGCCGCCTCTTGAAATGACACATGGGTTCGCGTCAATTGACCCCAGACAAGCACCGGCGCGACGAATAGTATGATAAGGCTAATATACCCAAGGAGCTTGTTCGTGCCCTCGAGGAGTTCGCTACGGGCCTTTTTAAATACCTTTACCTTTGCAGTCAGCTGATGGGCATACGATTTCTCGCCAACGGCGGTGACTTTATACCAGAACGAACCTGAAACGACTATCGCACCAGAAAGTACAGTGTCCCCCGTGTGCTTGTTAACAGGGCCAGCCTCACCAGTTAAGAGTGATTCATCGACTTCGGCACTTTCGGCGTCGGTGACGGTGCCGTCGGCTGGTACCTGGTCGCCAATTTTGAGTTGTACGAGGTCATCGAGCACAACTTCTTCACTCTGTATAGTAACCTCTTTGCCGCCACGTCTCGCTATGACACGCGGGGCACTCAGGATGGTCAGTTTGTCGAGCGTGCGCTTGGCCCGGAGCTCCTGAGCTATGCCCATGGCACTGTTTATAATAACGGCTATAAAGAACAGCCCGTCTATAGGCTGACCAACAAACAGGATAATGACAAACAAGACACCGAGGAGCGCATTGAACCGGGTGAAGACGTTTGTCCGTATGATGTCTTTGACGCTACGACTCGTTTTGTCACGAGTCAGGTTTACATCACCACGAACAATCCGCTCGTTTACCTCGGCGGAAGTGAGCCCACCATAACGCGTCTGCTTATTCATGTATCATACTCAGTATACACGAAAGCCTCCCCTAAAACGGAGAGGCTTTCACTATGCAAAGCAGTGTACTACTTGCTTTTCTTCTCAGCTTTTTCGCTGCGCTTTTCAGCGCGTTCTTTGTTAGAAGCGGGAAGCTTCATAACGTCAACGGCTTCAAATTTGCCGCCGGCCTTCTCAAGCATCGTGACAGCACCAGCGCTTGCGCTTTGGAGCTTTACGGTTGCCTTACCGGTGTATTCACCACGGACAATAAGTTTCGCTGTGTGATACGGCGTGGCAAGGATACCAGCTTCGACAAGCGTCATAGCATCAACAGTAGCGCCCTTCACACTGTTCAGCTGATCGGTGTAGACAACCTGTGCCTTAACCCGAAGACTACGGAATCCGCGCTTCTTTGGGATAGCAGAGAGCAAGTGCTCATGGCTACCACTAAATGTCGGGCCAATTTTCTTGCCTGTGCGAGCGCCCTGGCCTTTAGTACCACGACCGGCGGTTTTGCCCTGTCCAGCGGAGATACCGCGGCCGACACGCTTTTTGCTCTTGTTCGAGTCTACTTGGAGTTCATTGTATTTCATTACTTTGTCTCCTTGTCTGCCTTAACTTCTTTAGAAGTTTGCGCGGGCTTCTTAGCGGCAGGTTTCTTCTCAGTAGTAACCCACTGATCTTTTGGCACGAGGCTACGAAGTGCTTCAATGGTTGCGTAGGCTATATTGACCTTGTTGGTCGAGCCAAGTGACTTTGAAAGTAGGTCGTTGATACCAGTAACAGATACAACTGAGCGGACAACGCCGCCGGCAATAATACCAGTACCTGGAGCGGCACGCTTTAAGAGCACGCGGGCGCCATCAACCTTGACCTCAACATCGTGTGGAATAGTGGCATTAACGATAGGAACAGTCAGCATGTGCTTCTTTGCGACTTCGGTCGCCTTCTGAACTGCCATCTGAACGTCAGTACCTTTTGCAACACCGACGCCAACCTTGTTCTTGCGATCGCCAACGACGACGAGCGCCTTGAAGCGGAAGCGACGGCCACCCTTCACGACACGCGCGACGCGGTCGATAGCGATGACGTTCTCTTCGTACATTTTCTCTTCTTTTGGCGCTTCAGGGCGCCCGTTTCGTCGGTCATCGCGACGACCACCACGCTGTCCAGGGCGGCCAGCATTTGGCTGCGCAGAACGTGGGGTAGTATTTGCTGCTTGTTCAGCCATACTAGAACTCCAATCCTTCTTTACGGGCTGCTTCGGCAAGCGCCTTCAGGCGACCTGCGTACTTGCGACCATTGCGGTCAAATACAACCTTCGTTACTTTAGCTTTCTTTGCTTTGCCAGCAAGTTCTTTGCCGACGGCAGCTGCCTTTTCAGTCAGCGTACCCTTCGCCTTTGAACCGACTGTCGTTGCTGCGGCAAGTGTTTTGCCAGCAACGTCGTCGATAAGCTGAGCGGATACGTGAATATTTGAAATTGTGACCGTGAGACGCGGACGTTCGGCGGTACCGCTGACAGTAGCACGGACACGGTTCTTGCGTAGTGCTAGGTTACTCATGGCCTATTTCCCCGTCTTTCCTGCCTTGCGAAGGATAACTTCGTCGACATATTTAATACCCTTGCCCTTGTACGGCTCAGGTTTCTTCAAGCTGCGAATTTCAGCTGCTACCTGACCGACCTTTTGCTTGTCGATACCGCTGACGGTGATAAGCATCTTGTCGTTCGTGATAGCAACACCTTCCGGCGCTTTGTATTTGACCGGGTGGCTAAAACCGAGGCTCATTTCGAGCTCGTTGTTGCTGGTTGCAACACGGAAACCGACACCGTTGACTTCAAGCTTCTTTTCGAAACCTTTCGTCACGCCCGTCACCATGTTGTTGATAAGCGCGCGCATCAGGCCGTGCTGTGCTCGTGCCTCTTTACTCT
>CAXYYW010000026.1:0-8215 GCA_964293235.1 uncultured bacterium
GACGATCTCTTTTGCAGCAGGGCAGTTGACCGGTACATTTATCATATCTTCGCCGTCCTGACGGATAGCATTGCTCATGATACAGTTATATGAGCTTGGCGTTCCCGTGTTCTGGGCCATGGCTGGTACGGGATCGTTGACCGTAACCACGAACGTACGTGTTGTGCTTTCACCCGCCGCAATCGAGGCGTCTCCCCATGAAAGTACATGAGTGCTCTGGTCAAATGAACCACCGCCGTTATCCGTTAGGGTCGCATACTCGAGAGTGTCAGTCAGATTATCTTCAAGCGTAACCTTTCCAGCAGATTTGCCGCTATTTTTAGCAGTTATGGTGTAAACAATGATATCGCCACCATCTGCTTTTAGTGTTGTAGCGTCATCGTTTTGCACTTTGTTTGTGGCTGTCTTACCAACTTCGATATTTGGAGCGCAGCCTGGCACCGTGGGGGTTGTTGTACAATCCGGCACGCAATTTACATCATCTTTTTTCAGATTTTCTTTGCCAGGAATGGGGCAAGGCTCGACGGGAGTCTCTTTCTCAGATACTGTTACCTCTTCAGCACAGCTCTTTGAGGTAATACTGTCCTTGTTGTTTGTTGTGTCTATGCTAACTGTGAATTTGTAGGTGCCAGCTGTAGCTAATGTACGCGCCCAGCTCGCAGTTTCTTTATTTGTCTTTACGGTATTCGTAGCTGTTGTTGGTCCAGTTTGGGCGAAGTTGTACTGAGCTATCTCTGCACCATCATCGGTAGAAGCCTTTGCGGTTAGTGTAAACGCATCACCGATACTCAGATCTTTTTTAGATGCAACAAGACTGACGCACGCTGCACTCGGGTGGAGGAGACGCTTTAGGGCTAAGTTGCCACAGTTAACGAGGATAATGAAGTCTGTTTCACCAGATTTACCTTTCCAACCATACTGTCCATTATCAATATTGCCGCTGTGCCCCCATTTTCGGGCGTAGAGATCACCAGGGACCTGCCCAGAGTAATTCTTATCACCAGTGAATCGCTTAAGGTGTCCGAATGTATACCAATTTCCGTATGTGCTTGTGCTTCGAAATGCCGCATTGCCATCGAGTGCTTTCCAAAGCTCTGTTTTGCTAATACCGAAGTAATTCATAATGTCTCGGTAATGCCGGGTGTTATTCTCGTAACAGTTTTTAACTTTCTTTGCGCCAGCTGCGTCACGGGTAACGCCAGGGCACATATCATTGGCATCGGAGCCGTTAGCGGAGGTCGACGGGACAAAAACGGTGAATGACTGAACGATAAGTGCTAGGACGGTTACAAATAGGCCTATACGACGCGTCGCTTCTTCTTTACGTAAACGACGAGCGTAAAAACCAATCTGGCCCACTAGAGCGGGTGAAAACGGTAAGTTTGATACGAGCTTCCGAAACATGACAAATTTCTTTTTATTTTTTCACTCCTGTACATGACTTTAGCATAAGAAATATGTTCAACGCAATAGCTTGATTGAACAATAATTGCCCGCTATAATGTAAGGGTTGTAAATAGCTCGCATGGCGGGCATAAGTTGAGGGGTATAGATGACCAAACAAACAGCGGCGTCCTATGACGCATCTCAGATACAAGTGCTTGAAGGTCTTGAGCCAGTCCGTAAGCGGCCGGGCATGTATATCGGCAGTACGGGATATGATGGTGTTCACCATCTGATAAAAGAAATTGCAGATAACTGCGTGGACGAAGCAATCGCCGGGTACGGCACTATGGTTGATATTGTCCTACTCGCCGACGGCGGTTGCCGGGTGACTGATGATGGTCGTGGCATTCCGGTTGACACGCATCCTAAAACAGGGAAGAGCACACTAGAAACCGTGCTGACGGTTCTTCACGCCGGTGGTAAGTTTGGCGGTGGTGGGTATAAAGTATCGTCGGGGCTGCACGGCGTTGGTTCAAGCGTCGTCAATGCGCTCTCTACAACGCTTATTGCCGAAGTGGTGCAGAACGGGCAGCTTTACCAGATTGAGTTTGAGAGAGGTGCGCCTAAAAGCGACCTCAAGAAACTTGGCAAGACTGATCGACCAACTGGTACGAGCATCACATTCTACCCAGATCCGACCATATTTAAAGAAACTGTTGAGTTTGATTATGAATGGGTACTGAGCTATTTGAGGCATCAAGCGTACCTAACGAAAGGGTTGAAGGGCTCGGTCCACGACGAGCGAACTGGTCAGAAGTTTGCTTTCTACTTCGACGGTGGAATCCGAAGTTATGTCAAGCACCTAAATATCGGCAAGGAAGTCGTCGATGAAGACATCTTTTATGTCGAAAAACAGGTAGAGGACAGCATGGTTGAGGTGGCTGTTCAGTACAATGAAGGCTTTACTGAAACAGTGAAGGCATTTGCAAATAACGTCTTCAACCCAGAGGGAGGCATGCACCTTATCGGTTTCCGTGCTGCCATGACCCGTGTTATCAATGATTACTCACGTAAAAGTGGTCTTCTCAAAGAGAAAGAAGAAAACCTCAGTGGTGACGATATACGAGAAGGGCTAACGGCGATTATTCTTGTGAAACTACCCGACCCCCAGTTTGAAGGGCAGACGAAGAACAAGCTTGGCAATCCGGAAGTTCGGCGTTATGTCGAACAGGTGATGAGTGAGTACTTTAGCTATTATCTTGAAGAGCATCCAGCTATAGCGAAAAAGATTGTCGGTAAAGCAATCTTAGCTGCTCGCGCTCGCAAGGCTGCTCGCGCTGCTCGCGATAGTGTTATTAGAAAGGGTGCTCTCGATGGTCTTAATTTACCAGGCAAACTTGCAGATTGTTCAAGCAAGAACCCGTCGGAATGTGAGCTATACATCGTCGAGGGTGACTCGGCTGGCGGTTCGGCGAAATCTGGACGGGATAGTCGGACACAGGCAATATTGCCCTTGAGAGGTAAAGTGCTGAATACCGAGCGAGCGCGTCTCGACAAAATGTATGCCAACAAAGAAATCGTCAGCCTTATAAAGGGGCTTGGCGTTGGTATCGGCGATACATTCGATATATCCGGTCTTCGTTATGGCCGAATTATCATCATGACAGATGCCGATGTCGATGGAAGCCATATTGCGACGCTTCTCATGACGTTCTTCTTCCGGTATATGCCTGAAGTTGTCGAGAAGGGGCACATATATCTTGCGAAGCCCCCTTTGTTCCTCCTAAAACTAGGTGGGAGTAAACACGAGTATATATATAACGAGGAAGGCCTCAACAAGCGTTTAGATGAGATTATTGCTGAACGCCCCGCCAAGGGGGTAGTGATAGACACGAATGAGTCACAGATTAAACAAGCGGGGCTCAACGAATCATCACTTCAGCGGTATAAAGGTCTTGGTGAAATGGATGCAACTCAGTTATGGGAAACGACCATGAACCCAGAAAATCGAGTACTTATACAAATAAATGTTGAAGATGCCGAACGTGCCGACGCGATATTCACAAAGCTCATGGGTGACGATGTTGCGCTCAGGAAGAACTTTATACAGACCCGCGCGAAGGATGTAAGCCTTGAGGAGTTGGATGTTTAATATGGAAGAAGATAACAAATCAGTTGAAATAGAAGAGGGTGAAGTCATGGAAAAGGTGACGCACTCAAAGGTGCTCGAGCGCCGAACAGTTGAACATGTCATGGAGGACAACTTCCTTCGCTACTCCATGAGTGTCATTATAGACCGCGCCTTACCTGATGTGCGTGACGGTATGAAACCAGTTCACCGACGTATTGTGTATGTTATGGACAAGATGGGCATTGGACCGACGAGCAAGACGGTCAAAAGCGCTCAGATTGTCGGTGAAGTGATGGGTAAGTATCACCCGCATGGTGACAGTTCCATCTATGATGCCATGGTTCGTCTTGCTCAGGATTGGGTCATGCGTTATCCGTTGGTTCTTGGGCAGGGTAACTTCGGGAGTATGGACGGTGACCCGCCAGCGGCTATGCGTTACACAGAGGCAAAGATGACGCGTGCAGCGGAAGCTACGCTTGCGGATATTGACAAGGAAACGGTTGATTTTAGAGATACCTATGATGGTACGCGCCAAGAACCAGTCGTACTTCCCGCAAAGTTGCCGAATCTGCTTCTCAACGGGCAGGTGGGTATCGCAGTTGGTATGGCGACAAGTATTCCAACGCACAATCTCGGTGAACTCGTCGACGCAACCATTCATCTTATAGATAATCCAGAGGCAACGGTCGACGATCTCTTAACGTATGTTAAGGGGCCTGATTTTCCGACAGGAGCTATTGTTTATGGCGGCGCTCCCATGCGTCAGGCATACGCAACTGGTAGCGGTAGCGTGATAATGCGCGCAGTTGCAAATATCGAAGAGACCAAGAAGGGTCGTTTCCAGATTGTTGTCACCGAAATGCCATATAGCGTTAATAAAGCAACGCTTATTGAGAAGATTGCTGATTTGCACCACGAGAAGAAGATCCAAATTTCTGATATCCGTGATGAATCCGCTCGGGGTAATATCCGTGTTGTGATTGAGCTTAAGAAAGATGCTTACCCCAAGAAGGTGCTAAACCAGCTCTATAAGTACACAGCACTTCAGAGCGCATTCCACTACAATATGCTTGCGCTTGTTGATGGGATACAACCACGAGTTCTCGGTCTTCACGACATATTGAGTGAGTTTATAAAGCATCGCAGGCAAGTAGTTCGCCGCAGGACTGAGTTTGAACTACGTAAGGCCAAGGAACGAGCTCACGTGCTTGAAGGCCTAAAGATCGCACTTGATCATATAGATGAAGTTATAAAGACAATTCGAGCCAGCAAGACCCAAGAGGAAGCGGAAGCGGCGCTTATAGAGAAGTTTGGATTGAGCGAAATACAAGCAAAAGCCATTCTTGCTATGCAATTACGCCGTTTGACTGGCCTTGAGCGTCAAGCTATAGAAGATGAACTTAAGGGGCTCATGACACTTATCGCGAAGCTTGAGGATATCTTGTCTGACGAGGCAAAAATCCTGAAAGTCATAAAAGAAGAGCTGAGTGAAATGAAAGAGAAGTACGGTGATGAGCGTCGCACGAAGATTATCAATCAAGAGCTCGGAAAGTTTAGTGATGAAGAACTCATCCCTGATGAAAATGTAGTTGTGCTTCTAACAACAGAAAATTATATCAAGCGAACTCTCGCGACCGACTACAAGAAACAGCACCGTGGTGGCAAGGGCAAGCGTGGCATGACGACGAAGGAAGAGGATGTTATAGATCAGCTGGTAACGGCAAGTACTCATGATTGGTTACTCTTCTTTACAAACAGGGGCCGTGTGTTTAGGCTCAAGGCCTATGAAATCCCCGCAGCAGGCCTCCAGGCAAAGGGCATCGCTGTCGTGAACCTCCTACAGCTGCAACCCGAAGAAAAGATTACGTCTATGATCAAGCTTGAGAAAGATCAGTCTGAGGATGGCTTCTTGTTCATGGCGACGACGCATGGGACAGTGAAGAAGACGCCGATTAAGGACTATGCCAACATCCGAAACAGCGGGCTCATTACTATCAATCTCGATAAAGACGATGAGCTTCGCTGGGTGAGTTTGAGTAGTGGTAACGATGAAGTGGTCATTTCAACAGCATTTGGACAAGCAATTCGTTTTAAGGAGTCTGACGCTCGACCAATGGGCAGGGCTGCAAGAGGCGTACGAGGTATTCGTTTACGCCAGGGCGATAGGGTCGTTGGTATGGACCTTGCCCGGGAAGATCTGCAGCTACTTGTTATGAGCATGAATGGGTACGGAAAGATAACAAAGGTTTCAAACTTCCCGACGCATAAGCGTGGGGGTATAGGCATCAAGGCTGCAGTAGTTACGTCAAAGACCGGTAACCTCATTACTGTTCGAGCTCTCGATGATGATACTGCTGAGGTTCTCATGATATCCACGAAGGGCCAGACTATCCGCGTCGATGTTAAGGACATTCCTGTCATAGGGCGAACGACACAAGGTGTTCGTGTCATGCGGCTAAATGACGATGATACGGTTGCCTCCATAGGGCTAATCGGTGAGCAGACAGAGGAACTAGAAGATGAAGAGTAGCATCGCATATCTTCTCGCGCCGCTGCTTGCGTGGTTCATTGCTCAGATAGCAAAGAATCTAATAGGTAAGAGAGGGCGGCGCAAAGGGGGGGTTGAAAAATACCTTCTATCCGGGGGCATGCCGAGCGCACACACTGCGACCGTTATAACACTTGTTACGGTAATATTCGTCAATGAGGGCTTTAGCGCACTTTTTGCAGTTGCGGCCTGGTTCGCGGCAATCATCGTCTATGATGCGCTTGTAGCGCGGCGTTCTATAGGAGAGCAGGGGATTGCCCTGACAAAACTATTGAAGAAAAATGGCTCTAAGGAACCACTTCCAGTTGTTGCTTTGGGGCACAAACCTCTCGAGGTAGTTGCCGGAGCAGCCATTGGTATTTTGACTGGTCTGCTTGTTGCGTTATTTATAACGAATTAAGCCAACTTAACTGTTGACATCTTATAGGGAGGGGAGTAGACTGGATAGCAGTCTGACGCGCTTTTGAGGTGTCAACAGATATGAACGTTCACAATTTGGCAGTGCAAGTCATTTCGTCAGTATAGTGTCTTTTGACACTATCTTTTATGGAGAGTTTGATCCTGGCTCAGGATGAACGCTGGCGGTGTGCCTAAAACATGCAAGTCGAGCGCCCCTTTAAGAGTAGAGAACTTCGGTTATCTGTTCTTATGGGGAGCGGCGGACGGCTGAGTAACGCGTAGGAACGTACCCCAAAGTGAGGGATAAGCACCGGAAACGGTGTCTAATACCGCATATGGTCTTCGGATTAAAGCAGCAATGCGCTATGGGAACGGCCTGCGTCGGATTAGCTAGTTGGTGAGGTAATGGCTCACCAAGGCGACGATCCGTAGCTGGTCTGAGAGGATGATCAGCCAGACTGGAACTGAGACACGGTCCAGACTCCTACGGGAGGCAGCAGTTAGGAATCTTCCACAATGGGGGCAACCCTGATGGAGCAACACCGCGTGCTGGATGAAGGCCTTCGGGTCGTAAACAGCTTTTGTATACGAAGAATATGACGGTAATATACGAATAAGGGTCGGCTAACTACGTGCCAGCAGCCGCGGTCATACGTAGGACCCAAGCGTTATCCGGAGTGACTGGGCGTAAAGAGTTGCGTAGGCGGCTTATTAAGCGAGTAGTGAAATCTGGTGGCTCAACCATCAACACATTGCTCGAACTGATAGGCTTGAGAATGGTAGAGGTAGTTGGAATTTCTTGTGTAGGAGTGAAATCCGTAGATATAAGAAGGAACACCAATGGCGTAGGCAGACTACTGGACCATTTCTGACGTTGAGGCACGAAAGCGTGGGGAGCGAACCGGATTAGATACCCGGGTAGTCCACGCCGTAAACGATGGATGCTAGCTGTGGGGGGTATCGACCCCCTCCGTAGCGAAGCTAACGCGTTAAGCATCCCGCCTGTGGAGTACGGCCGCAAGGCTAAAACATAAAGGAATTGACGGGGACCCGCACAAGCGGTGGAGCGTGTTCTTTAATTCGATGATAAACGAAGAACCTTACCAAGGCTTGACATCCCAGGAATCTTACCGAAAGGTGAGAGTGCTTTATTGAACCTGGTGACAGATCTTGCATGGCCGTCGTCAGCTCGTGTCGTGAGATGTTTGGTTAAGTCCATCAACGAGCGCAACCCTTATGAATAGTTGGATTTTTCTATTCAGACTGCCCCGGTAACGGGGAGGAAGGAGGGGATGATGTCAGGTCAGTATTAGTCTTACGTCTTGGGCTAGAAACGCGCTACAATGGCCGGTACAAAGGGCAGCCAACCCGCAAGGGGGAGCAAATCCCATCAAAGCCGGTCCCAGTTCAGATTGGAGGCTGAAACTCGCCTCCATGAAGTCGGAATCGCTAGTAATCGCAAATCAGCATGTTGCGGTGAATACGTTCCCGGGTCTTGTACACACCGCCCGTCAAACCATGAAAGTGACCAACACCCGAAGTCCGATTCGTCGGCCTAAGGTGGGGGGCATGATTGGGGTTAAGTCGTAACAAGGTATCCGTACCGGAAGGTGCGGATGGATTACCTCCTTTCTAGGGAGAAACTATGCCAACTGTTCGAGCAATCAACAGTTGAGCTAGGTCGGTCTTGTTGTTATGCCGAGCTTACATAACAATGTATCCCTTCGGGGAAAGACAAAGTTCAAAAACTA
>CAXYYW010000027.1:0-8154 GCA_964293235.1 uncultured bacterium
TCTGCGATATATCTGCAACCCGAGTTCGCCGAGGCGCCGGGGCCCTCGCCCGAACCCGGCGTGAAGCCATGGAGCGGAAGTAAGTATGAGGGGAACGAGCAAACGCGGGACGACGGAAGCGGGGAGAGAAAAAGACAGTTGATTGAGCTATTGAGATATCACTTGGATATGTTTGACAAATGGCAACCAACACTCGAGCGGCCATTCGACACGCTCAAGCGCTTTTTCAAGATATATATACGCGACTTTGACGGGGCAAGCGACCTACGCGCCGCACTTATGTTGACGCATTCGACCGACGAAGTCAGAGAGCTTATCCGCGGCGTCGGCGACGATGCAAGTCCGCAACCTTGAGCCGGACCATGTGACGGTCTATGAGCTGATGCGCCTTTTCTAGTTCAATCTGGCTGCCGGCTTCGTCGCGCATTTGAACGGCGCGGTCAAGCGCTGCCTGCGTTTCGGCCTCGATGATATCTTCGCCATGTTCCGCCTCGTCCACGAGTATACGGACGAGTGGCCCGGTGATTTCAACGACACCACCACTTATGGCGAAATACTCTAGCTCCTGTATGCCGTGCATTTTCTCATAGCGCACCGTCACAATACCGGATTTCGCCACTGTCACAAGCGGCTCGTGGTCAGGAAATACCGAAATCTCGCCATCAACCGTCGGAAGTATGACTTCATAGACCTCTTGGTCTATTTTCACCCCAGCCAGTGTTACGAGCTGGAGCTTCACTTCTTCGCCGCCTTGTCTTTCTTGGCGTGATCACTCAGAGAGCTGCCGACCATGTAGAACCAGTTTTCTGGCTGGTCGTCGTACTTGCCGGCGAGTATATCTGCACAGTCTTTCACGGTATCTTCAAGCTTAATGTATGCACCTGGATTACCGGTAAATTGTTCGGCAACAAAGAACGGCTGGGCGAGGAAGCGCTGGATACGACGTGCACGAGCAACTGTTTGCTTCTGGTCGTCCGAGAGCTCTTCCATACCAAGGATAGCGATGATATCTTGCAACTCCTTGTACTGCTGCAATATGCGCTGCACTTCGCGGGCGACCTTGTAGTGTTCCTCACCGACAACTTCTGGGTCAAGAATAGTCGAGCTACTGTTCAGTGGGTCAACCGCCGGATAGATACCGATTTCCGTGAGACTTCTATCAAGCACGATAGTCGAGTCGAGGTGGGCGAATGTCGTCGCAGGAGCAGGGTCAGTCAAGTCGTCAGCCGGAACATAGACCGCCTGAACTGAGGTAATGGAGCCTTTCTTCGTACTGGTGATACGCTCTTGCAGCGCGCCCATTTCTTGCTGCAGGTTCGGCTGGTACCCAACGGCGCTTGGCAGACGACCGAGCAGGGCAGAGACTTCTGAGCCAGCCTGTGTAAAGCGGAAAATATTGTCAATGAACAGCAGGACGTCTTTGCCTTCGTCACGGAAGGCTTCAGCCATCGCAAGACCCGCCAGCGCCACGCGAAGACGCGCTCCTGGTGGCTCATTCATCTGGCCAAAGACGAGGCTGGTTTTGTCCAGCACGCCGGAATCTTTCATTTCGTAGTAGAGGTCGTTTCCTTCGCGGGTACGCTCACCAACACCAGCAAACACCGAGTTGCCGCTGTGGAATTTTGCAATGTTGCTAATGAGTTCCTGTATGAGGACCGTCTTGCCAACGCCGGCGCCACCGAACAGGCCTACCTTGCCACCCTTAGAAATTGGCGCTATGAGGTCAATGACTTTGATACCTGTTTCGAGTATTTCAGTCTTGTTGCTTTGTTCGTCGAGTGACGGTGGGTCACGGTGAATTGGAGCTGTTTTGCCTTTTGGCTTTGGCATACCATCTATAGGCTCACCAACAACGTTAAACATTCGTCCCTGTGTTTCTTCACCAACTGGCACTGAAATAGGAGCGCCCGTCGCTTCAACCGCGTCGCCACGCTTCAAGCCATCTGTGCTTTGTAGGCTAATAGCCCGAACTGTATGCTCGTCGAGGTGCTGCGCAACCTCAAGCGTCACGACATCGTCACCGTGCTTCACGTGCAGCGCGTCGTATATACCTGGCAACTCCTCGCCACCAAACTCAACGTCAACAACCACGCCGACGATTTGTATAATTTTTCCTGTGTCTTTCGTCATACTATCTTTCTCCTTTACAATCTCTCTTTTATCCAAACGCCTCTATAGCCTTGAACCCCTAGTTGCGCAGCGTGTATCTCGGCAAGTGCCTCAAAAATTTGATACTGCCGATCTTCATCGTCTGGAAGCTTAACAGGATATTCGGCTTCGATCATTTCCGCCAAAGCTACGGGATTTGTCGCATCAGCTACTTCATCAGTAAATCTCTCATACAAATGCGTTCCCGCATCTTGCCAAAAAACAACTTCATCCTCAAATGTTAGGAATGTTAAATGAGTCTCAATAAGTGGTTCCTGAACAACCGCTTCACTCATTGCATCGCCTCCACGCCGTAACCAAGTAGTTCAGCAACTTCTTGTTCGTCAACTAGCAGCTCGTCTGCTGAGCCTCTTAGTAGTTGCTCGGCTTCGTCTGCAAGCGCATCATGATATCTTCTAGTGTAGCTAGCTAGCATAGTTGCTTGCCCCCATCTTGAACGCTCACTATCGCTTCGCAACCCAACACGAGCAGGCATGTCCCCAAACTCGGGGTCAACACCAAGAAAATCGCGTTCGGTGAGTGTATCAGGGGCATGTAGCTCTACTCTTGAGAAAGGCGCAATGTGGTCGCGCGAAATCACCCTCGCAACATATTCGTTTCTACCAGGTCTCATTTCATTGCCTCCGCGCCGGCGCTTATCTCACTCAGCTCCTGGGTTATGGCACCTTGACGGGCTTTATTCATAGCAAGGGTCAAGTCATCGACAAGGTCAGATGCATTGTCCGTCGCATTCTTCATAGCAAGCATGCGCATGCTGTGTTCAGATGCCCGCGCGTCCAGAAGCGCCTGGAAGAGCTGTGAGCCTATGAGACGATATGCAGCATCATCGAGCACGCGCTCAATATTTGGTTCGTAGGTTGCTTCGCGGACATACTCTGGAACTTCAACTTCCACAAAGCCAGCAGGGAAGAGGCGCATAGTTGTCGCCGTTTGCGTCATGCTACTGACAAATTTCGTGAAAACAACGTCGACGGCGTCAACTTCCGCGAGCTCATACGCATTTTTCGCAGCGTTCAGTATAGTGTAAAACTGTGCGCCCTCAGGGTGATCAGGCATGTCTTCGTAGGTTCCTAGAACCTCCGTGTCCTTGAGACGTGAAACAAACTGTGACGCCTTGCGCCCAACGGCTATAGTCAAGTTCTTTATGCCTTCCGCGTCGTCCTTCTTCAGCAGAGCGATGTACTCTTTGAACACATTCGTGTTATACGCACCCGCAAGACCCTTGTCGGCGGCGATGAGGATAATCATGCGCGTTTTCACCGGTCGCTTCACAAACCATCTGTGATCTGCCACGATATTTTGCGAGGCAAAATAGGTAAGCAGCTCGCGTGCAGCTTGGAAATACGGTGCCGGTGCTTTGTCAGCGTCCTGCGCCCGGCGCATTTTGCTCGCCGCGACCATTTGCATAGCCTTCGTAATCTGCTTGGTATTTCTCACCGAGCGGATACGAGATTTAAGCTGTCGCGTACTAGCCATTTATCCTTCAAACCCTTTCGCCACTTTTTCGGCAGTGTCACGGACGATTTTCACAGCCTTTTCATACTCGGGGAATTTCTTTTCACCCTTGTTGAGTTCGCGCATTTCATCCTTGTTCTTTGTCCAAAGGCGAGTGAGGAGGTCTGCCTGCGCATCCTTGATTTTCGCCGTGACGACATTGTCGAACAGGCCTTCGTTCACCGCGTACACACTCACGACTTGCTCCCAAATGCCCATAGGCTGGTACTGTGGCTGCTTAAGGAGTTCGGTGAGGCGCTGGCCGCGTTCAATCTGCTTCTTGGTCGCTTCGTCAAGATCAGACCCGAACTGCGCAAAGGCAGCAAGTTCGCGGAACTGGCTAAGGCCCAGCTTCAACTGGCCGGACACACTCTTCACGGCTTTCGTCTGTGCATCGCCACCGACACGGGAGACCGAAAGACCAGCAGAAATAGCCGGGCGAATACCCTGGTAGAACAAGTCTGTTTCCATGAAAATCTGGCCATCTGTTATGGAGATAACGTTTGTTGGGATGTATGCTGAAATGTCTCCAGCCTGCGTTTCGATGATTGGCAACGCTGTCAGCGAACCGCCCCCAAGATCGTCGGACAATTTCGCCGAACGCTCCAGTAGACGTGAGTGCAGGTAGAACACATCGCCCGGGAAGGCTTCGCGTCCTGGTGGGCGGCGAAGAAGCAGCGACATCTGGCGATACGCCACGGCATGCTTCGACAAGTCGTCGTAAATCATGAGCGCATGGCCGCCGTTGTCACGGAAGTATTCACCCATAGCCGTACCGGCATATGGCGCGAGGTAGAGCAGGGAGGCTGGATCACTTGGACCGGTCGCCACAACGATAGTTTGCTCCATAACGCCTTCTTGCTTCAGCCTATCAACAAGTCGTGCGACTTTGCTGAGTTTCTGACCAACGGCAACGTACACATTCACAACACCGGTTTTCTGACGCGCTTGGTTGATCATAGTATCGAGCACGATAGCGGTTTTACCGGTCTGGCGGTCGCCAATGATTAGCTCGCGCTGACCACGACCGATAGGGAACATGGAGTCTATAGCCATGATTCCCGTCATGAGCGGTTCACTCACATGCTTGCGGCCCATAACGCCGACGGCTGATCGCTCAACAAGACCACGTTTGTTCGTAGTAATTTCCGGACCACCATCTACAGGGAACCCAAGCGGGTTCACGACGCGCCCGAGCAGCTCTTCGCCAACTGGCACGCTCAGCACCTCGCCCTTCAGGCGTACGCGGTCACCAGCTGCAACCGCCACGTCACTGTCGAGTAGCACTGCGCCTATTTCATCTTCCATGAGGTTCAGGGCAAACGCCTCGATGTCGCCAGATTTTGTCTCTATGATGACAACTTCATTGAATCCACAGCCGCTCAGGCCATGAATCCACGCCACACCGTCGCCGACACGCGTCACGACGCCAACATGTTCAAACGTCTCACCACCCGAAGACAGATTGGCTATGGCCGTCTGCAATTCTCCGGACAACTGCGCCACATTTACTTCACTCATTCGTTACCTCTTTTATACCTTTACTGATTTAAGCTGATTCAGTCTTCGCCTGATTGTTGTATCAAGCTCTTGATCTGCTGCGGCTATCTTGATGCCGCCAAGCAGCTCCGGCTGGACAGTCTCGTCCAGATGTAGCTGCCGGGCGTCAAATGTACGCGTAAGCAGATCTTCGAGCGACGCCTTCACTGACTCACCAAGCGCGCGCGCCGATGTGACGTGCGCAACAAGAACACCGCGCCGCGCAAGCGCCGACTCGATATCACGAACAAGAAGCTCAACCTCTCGGGTGCGATGTGCCGTGATAAGATACGCCGCAATTTCATTCACAACCTGGTTATTGCCGGTTGCAAGTTGTTCGGCCGCATAGTCTGCGAGTTCCCGCCGTGTCAGCTTTTTCACTTATCCGCCTCCGACACCGCTGATTTGATAAGCTTTTCATCGACATCAGCTGTAACCGCTTTACCAACAACCTTTTCAGTCGCGGCCGCGACTAGCTCGACAGTTTGCCTCTTTAGTCCAACACGAGCCTTTTCAATATCGTTTCGTATCTCAGCTTCAGCATCTTTGACAATTCGCTCTGCTCGTTCACGAGATTTCTTCTCGGCCGTTTCGACAAGTGCCGTTGCTTCATCTTTCGCACTAGCAAGCATTTCATCAGCCTCGGTCCGTGCTTTTTTGAGCATCTTCTCGACCTCTTTTTGTGAACTTGCAGCATTCTTCTCTGCATCAGAAGCGGCCTTTAGGCTCTCTTCTATCTTCTTGTCACGCCTATCAAGCATGGCGTTGAGGCTCGGAAACACAAATTTCGCAAGGATAACGAGCAGCAGCAAAAACGCCACACTTTGCAGTATGAGCAGCTGCACATCAATACCGAGCGAGCCAAGTATCCCGCTGTCGGTCGCAGAACTCGATGCAAAACCGGTTACTGCTAGCGTCATAGACTAGCTCCGACCGATGATTGCAACAACGATACCAATGATAGCGAGTGCGTCGACGAACGCCACGGCCAAAATCATCAGACCCTGCAACTCTTTGATTTTTTCTGGGTTACGACCAGCAGCGTTAAGAGCTGCCGCGCCAATAATACCTGCGCCAAGCGCTGCGAAAGCTGCTGGAACCGCGTAGGTAAGGCCAAATGCGAGTGCATCCATGTTGTTATATCTCCTTTATTTAATTACTTAGGTTTATCCATCAATCGCCTGCAATTGTTTTACTTCAGGTGAATGATCGTTCTCGTGGTCGCCGTGGCTGACAAGCCCTAGAGATATAAATACCGTCGTCAGCATGAAGAAGACGTACGACTGGATAAAGCCGATAAACAGCTCAAAAATCATAAATGGTATGAGGGCGATGCCCGCAACATAGCTCGTCATAAACCCTATCATGATGATAAGCACTTCGCCCGCGAACACGTTACCGAACAGACGAAGACTGAGTGCGACGAGACGCGACAACTCCGCGATAATCTCCAAGATACCGACAAACGAGCCTATAGGGTCCTTAAACGGGTTGATAAGGTAGCGGCCAATATTTCCGAAAAACCCATGGGTTTTCGCCGCATATATTTGCACCGTTATCATGCTGATGATAGCGAGCGCGAACGTCGCGTTCATGTCCGCCATGAGCCCGCGAAACATCGGCGCGCCGTCATAGGTGACTGGTCCGACGAACGGCAGGATTCCGATCCAATAATTCGTCACGATAATGAAAAACAGCGTGATCGGCAGGGGAGCGATTTTGCGCGCTAGCTGCTTGTCGCCAATAATTCCTTCGACCTGACGATACAGTGTTTCGTACCCCCACGTCATGAGGCTGACAAACTTGTTCTTTTTGCCCTTTTTGAGCGCCCACACGGTGTAGAAAAACGCCGCGAGCACGATAGCGTAGCCGAGACCGCCAAGCAGCATCGAATTCGTCACCTGGATAGGTCCAACGGTAAACAGCACTTCAGCGCGGATGTCGATATGCGGCTGCGTCGCGGCAAAGAACATCATGAATCCTTCTCCTTTGTGACATCAGCATACTGTTTCCAGACCAACACCCCAGCGAGGACAAGCCCTATAACCGCGCCCGTCACTGCACCGTATTTCGTGCTATATTGACCATCAATCCAGTAGCCCAGAAGCGCGCCAAGGATAACAGGGACAAACATACGCCACGTCGTGCTCCCGAGTGTCGCAAAAATAACCATAAGATTATCTGGTTTCTTCTCGTTATCAGCAAGAGGGGGCGTAGGAGTCCGTTGTCCCATATGAGACTAGTATAGCAGTTCACCTCTAGTGCTCGCAAGGGCAAAAACGGGCGCTCTACGCCATAAATCCTTGACTTTTTATGTCGTTTATGCTAATATAATCAATAGACATCCCGTCAACCCGTTGGGGTTTATCCCCGGAAAGGAGGGCGGCCATGTCCGCTCCTAACACCGAAGAAACTTGGCAACAGCCCCCGGTGGATACGTTTGACGAACCCACCGGCAACGTGCACTCGGGCAAGCTCGTCTTGCCTGGCACGCAGCCGACTGTGGTGCCTGAAACAGTTGAAGCGCAAGCCGAAACTGAAAAGGACCCGTGGCCACTGGTTGTCGCAACCGCAGCGCTCGTCATCGTCACGCTCGCGACCGGCTTCATCGCCTCGGTCGCGCAATACCAGGCCACGGCGTCGTACAGCTACGATGAGCCGACGGCTGACCGCCAGAAGCCGCAGCCATACGAGGCCCCCAGTGTAAGCGCACCTTGCGAGGCAGGGTACGTCCTGGACGAGAGGGACGTCTGCACCAAGGTGGAGGCGTACCGAGCCGCCGAAGCCAAGGCCGAGAAGAAGTTCTCTGCCCGGCTGAAGGACGGAAAGGCCGATGCCGCCCAGTGGGCAACCCGGCAGGGCCTCGCGCCCGCGTTGAAGTCTGCTCGCGACGTCGTTCTGACCGCCTACCTTTGCTCGGCGGAGCCGAGCGGGCACGGCAGGTTGTACGCC
>CAXYYW010000028.1:0-8019 GCA_964293235.1 uncultured bacterium
GGGCTGGCTCAATACTTTTTGGCAATTTCATGATTTCACGAAGCACGCCATCGATTCGACAGCGAATGCGAAATTCAGCCTCGGCGGGCTCTATATGTATATCCGAAGCCCGCGCGCGTACTGCGTACTCCAAAATAGTATTCAAGGCTCGTGAGATTGGTGAATCTTGACTAATGACTAGTGCATTTGCAGACTGATCCGCCGGGCTCCCCGCACTACTATCACTTGTCGCGCTAATCGCCTCACCAACTCCTTTTGCAAGGTCCGTTTTATATTGGTCAAGTACGTGCTGAATCCCCTGCTCCGAAGCCATATAGACCTTCAACGGCCTCTGAATTTTATTTGCAAGGAAGTCTCCGGCTTGGACATTATTTGCATCAAGCATTGCTATGGCGAGACGTTTTGCAGTTGAATTTGCCTCTCCAAGCTCACCGAGCGGAACAGCCATGTAGCGTTCAGCAATCTCTCTAGGAAGAAGTGCTAGTACTTTCTGCTCTATAGTGACGTCGACTAAATTTACATACGGCACCGCACTCACCTGGGCAATTGCCTTGGTGAGAGTTTCGTTATCTATGACTCGACTTTGTACAAGCTCCGTTAGAAGCGGCGTGCCTGAAGCCTTGGCTGACTTCCTGTGTTGCTCAAGTTGCTCTTTTGTAAGCGGGCCTCCCTCAACAAGTAGCTGTTCGAGTTTGCCTTGAAGTTCCTCGGTTAAGACCGCCATTGCCGTCTAACCTCAGTTCTGTATCGTAAATGGTTGTTGATTTGACTGGTCGCCAATTGTCACGTTTACCGCAGGATTTATAGCATCCTTGTTGAAGACAGTCGCACTAGGGTCGTCAACCGTCGATGAGATAGCGGTTGTTGTCTTAACCTTAACGGGGCTCAACGCTGCCTGCCCGAACAGGGCGTGAAACAAGGTGTACGTCCCAATAACGACTATGCCAACAATTATGAATATAAGGGCAATTTCATTTCGTTTCACGGTTTCTTCTCCACCTCGTTAAGCTCAATACCCCTTGCTGGCTGATAATATGTAGTCGCCGTGACATTCGCTTCAAGTTTCTCAGATGTGCCCTGAACAGCTATAGACTGCACGGTAATCGGGCGGATTGAGCGTTCCATGTTTTGAATAGCCTGCTGTATTTGAGAATAATTCCCGGTTATTGAGAATGTAAAGTCAAAGGCCGACGCACTAGTGCCCCCTACCGTAGTACTAGCTACAGATAAGTCAGCTTCCGAACCAATAACCGAAAAGGAATTTATAGTCACGCCCGTTGGGCCGAGCACTTTCGTTTGCATAGAAGTTGCAAAAGATGCCCTGTTTTCCTCCGTCGGGAGCGCATCAATGATAACTTGCAGTGCGGTACTATTCTCACCATTCCTCAAGGCATTGAGGTTAGAATCTGCAACCAACTTAGAAACACTGCTTTTCAGGCCATCGTATGCGTCAATATTTTTCTCCAATGTCGATCGTGTCGTGACGAGTGTTCCATAGACCGTGTTATTGAAGATTAGTTGGCGTATAAGAAACTGGGCAAAAACTCCACATACGCCTACGACAAGTGACGCAACTGCAATCCATGCGAACACTGCCTTGTTTGCGGCGTTAATCTGTTGGCGCTTCTTAATCCCAGTCAGGGCTTCTCCGTTATTCTTGTCCATTAGTTCGACCCCCCGCTTGTGCCAAATAGCTCGCTTGGTGCATTATTTTGCGCATCAGAGATAGTCAACTTCGGCACGGTAAGTTGGTAGTCGATTATGTCTGGGCTGAAGATATCTGGGGTATAGGTCAAATCAAATTCAAACGAGACTCCAGAGCCAGTATCGGATTGGATCAGCGCGGCTGATTTCAATATCACTTGAGAGAACAGCGCGATTTCCTTCGTCTCATCACCATCTGGATATTTTAATTTTGCCTGCTCAAGCGTATTTTTAAACGTATCTAACGCATGAAAATCTTGCGTGGTCCCTTGTATAGTAATTAAGGTGCTATCCCTCGTTATACGAGCAGAGCCGAGCTGCACATTGTTTGGAGAGGCTGGGTTCAGCTGTAGCAAATAATTAAACAAGCGGCTGTATAAAATTTTGTAATCTGGACCATGCAGTATCTTGAGAGCGGCAAGTTGGTTTTGAATAGTAAGATATTTTGTGATCTCTGGTTTTTCCTCGAGGGTCTTCTGCTTCGTGTCAATATCGCCCTTCACGACGTTTATGGCCGTTGTTTGTCCCACATAGACAAACAATGCTAGGAATACTGTAAGACCGCCAGCGACAAACATAGTAATAATAGAGATGCTGATGACTGTATTCCGCGTCCGCTGCGCTTTAAGAAACTCTTTCTTAACGTCTGGAAGGAGGTTAATACCAATCATACGTCCCCTTTCTGCGCAAGACCGACTGCAACAGCAAATTGCGACGCGACATCTTGTAACGATGCCTGGTCAGACTGTGGAACCCGCACATACTGCCACGGGGTTGCCAGCTTCGTTGGGAGGCCTATCTTCTGAGATAAGTAGGCGCTAAACCCCGGGATTACTGACGCGTAACCAGACAATAGCATTTCGGAGACTGGCGTGTCTGGATATTTCGTTTGAAAGAATTTTACAGACTTAACTATTTCAGAAACGAACTGCGTCATAGTCGCATCCAGAGACCTGACTATTTGCCCCTCAAGCTTATCGGACACAAGGCCGAACTTGAGTATAAACTGAGTGGCTTGCTGCTCTTGGATGTTGAGATTCTGCGCCGCAGCTTTCACAAGGCTCCTCAGCCCTGTTGGGATTGAGCGAATAAGGCGCGGGGAATCGCCAAGCGCGACTATTAGGTCGGCTCCCATATCCCCAAAGTCAAGCACTACCCTTCCCCCTGTCGAGCCAGCCGGCAAGAGCGCGCGACATATTGCAATTGAGTCTGGCTCTATAGCAACAACATTCAACCCGAGGGCCTCAACCAAATCAAGCCGTTGCTCAGAGAACGAGTTTGCAACGCTCGCTAGTAGTACTTCGTTTTTCGTCGGGTCCTTTGGCGATCGTCCAAGCACAGCCCAGTCAATCTTCGCCTCGTCGACACTCATAGGAATATACTGCTCGGCCTGATATTTGATAGTGCTTGCAAGCTCAGCTGGTGGCATGTCGGCAAGTTCTATAACCGTTGCAAACGTTCGAGTAGACGGAGCACCAAGTACAACGTTCTTTGTTTTTATGCCACTCTGACCTATGGCGGTCGTTATGATTTCGGAAAGTTTTCGTTGATCTTCAGCCGAATCACTCCCGGCTATACGCATATCGACAGGAACGCTTGCGTACTTATCGAGATTCCACCCGCCACTCGTCTTCGAAAGCTGTACTACTCGAATAGCGGTAGTACCGATGTCGAGTGCAAAAAAGTCGCCCACCGAACCAAACATTTTCATACTGTTTTTAGTATACCATAAGCACTATATCTGTGAACTGTTTTTTCAGGAGTTTCTAATACCGTGCCGGGAGCTCAGTTTCACTAACTGTCGTAAGCAGCAATGAGTTCTCGTATGGCGTGAGAAAGACCTCTGGGCGCATTCGGATGGTTTCCGCAGCTTCGCCGGTTTTCGTGCCACCATAGCTCCTGTTGAGCACCAGTGAGTTAACAACCTGCCCCGCGACAGTAACTGAGCCATTTATGGTCAGTTTGTTTGTACAGCTTCCTGAGGTTGTAATCCTAGCCGTCTTGCCGCTGTTGGTATTATCAGCGGAGCTACGTGGGCCCTCAGCGCAGGTCACAAAAGCCTCTGCGGCATAGAAATTGCCAGCAATTTGCGTAACGGAGCCGTCTATTTCTATGCGATTTGCAACAACTATAAGCGATGGGAGTTGCCCGAATGAGGTTGCCCCGGCAGGGTCATAGGTGATGTTCTTTTTAATGTTTAGCGTGTCGAAGCATTTTACCAGGTGCTCCCC
Organism: uncultured bacterium; assembly: GCA_964293235.1. Lineage (GTDB taxonomy): Bacteria > Patescibacteriota > Saccharimonadia > Saccharimonadales > Saccharimonadaceae > JAPUDS01. The sequence goes on from CAXYYW010000028.1 coordinate 3,936, forward strand.
GACGTGTATCACTTCATCGTTATTTCCTGCAAAATTAGTTGTGTTGTTGCCCAAGACCCCATTGCAGAGACGTGCGACCAGGTCTGTTATCTTGTGACTCGTCGAAAAGCTTCCGAGAGATGTCGCACTCCCAAATGTGAGACCGGCACCGTCGACGGCACCGCTCGAAGCCAAGGCCGGTCCTGGTCGTGCTGAAGAGCCAAAGAAGTTTATGCTGTTAGTCGCAAACAAATCATACTCGCCAAACGACCCAAATCCGGCAGACATCGTTGACGAGCCCTCTATCTTACCTGAACTGTTGGCATAGCCTGTCGTCGCATCGGTCGAGCCCCCAGACCATATGGAACCGCCTATGACAGACACATACGGCAGCGCAGACACCATAACGCATGTTAAGGCGCTCGTACGCGCATTTGGCGCCGAAGTTTGATCATACGAATTAACGGTTAGCGAGCGGCATATGAGCGTCCCGACAGCGTAGGTATTCGGCACCGTCTCATCAGCAATAGATGTCCCAGGGAATTTACCCGAACCCGAGGCAAGAGCATCATTGCACGTGACTGCACCTCGTGGCGAAGCCGCATAGTAGCTCGCACACGTTCGCCCCGTGCCATCAAACCCATCACGATAATCAGGTGGGAGCGACACCCCGGGAGGCACAACGACGGTCCTGATTGACCAGTCTGTATCATTCGATGATGACGTATCATTTGAAACCGAATACGAGAATGTCGGGTTTTGTCCGGACACGACTTGCGCACTTGGCGAGACGGTCACCGTCGGTGTAAGGGCATACGTCGGTCCACCGATTGTGAAGGATCGAGGGCTCGGATCCAGATACGAGTACACCCAATCCTCAATATTTCTATTATTCCCCCACGGTGAGGTGTTTGAACCAGCGCTAGTCGTGTTGTCACAATGGCTATTAACTTTCCACCCATGGACGCCCGTTGCAATATTGCTATCTATTGGTTGCCTATCTTTCCCGGTGCCCGTATTGCTTGATACATAGCTGTCGCTATTGATATAATTGTCCACCAGTGACCCGCACATAGCACTGCTCGCCGTTGAGAATGGATCGTTATAAATCACTCCGAAAGCGTTCCTTGGCGAACTAGCGTACAGCCCGTTCCCCTCAACAGTAATCCCTCCACGCGTCTCAACATCAGTGTTTATAAAATGCATTTCGCCAAGATGTATTGCCTGTGCATTTACACGCAGTACATGGCTTGTACTTATACCGTTGATGCAGGTGGGGTCATATGACTTGCTTCCGACGCCCGTTCCACTGTTGATTATGTCCGATGTCCAGTCGCAAATAACCGCATTACTGTCCGTTACATCCTCTATCCAAATATGTATGTAGCCAGATTGCATGCGTCGATAAGGTACGGTAACCGTCCCCCCAGAGAACTGCCCGCCACTAGTACTGAAATCGGTGAAACGAAATCCTGTCGTATTAGAGCTGCTGGTATAATTACCTACGTCGACAATCGGATTACCGTTTTCACCGCCACTATTACTGGCAATAGGATATTGCGTTACAGCGGTCAGACCAAGAGTTGTGTTAATACCCGTACACCCCATAAGAGACGTCTCTCTGCAGTCCGTAAATATGTATGCGTTATTGTACGCCGTCGCCGCATCTTGATAATAGAAAACGTTGTAGGCACCATCATTCTTGTTAGCGCTCCTGTACGCCAGCACATCTGATGAAGTATTAAATATACCAAAGACACCCGAATAGAAGTCCGACCATATACCCTGAAATTCTTTGTAAGTTACCTTGTAGCGGTATCCGTCTTTGCGAGCATAGAAAAAACTGACGTTCGTAGCGTGGTACTGCAGTGTAGTCTCCGACGTACCAGTACCTCTCGCACCTGACTGTGTTACCTGGAGCGTATGCAAGCCAGATGCTTGGTCCACGTACACTCGTCCTATTTGAAGCCCCGTATCATTATCGCCCGTGTTGTTATTTACCCACGCCTTCCACTGGTACGCTTGCGTATCACATTTACTTGAGTCTCTGGGGTCGCAATCTTTCGTTACTGTCTTTACCGGATCAAGGCCTTCGTCAATTACCCGTTCAGGCGTAAAAACGATCCTATAGAGCTGGGGTGTGCCCGTATCATTAGGAGCATATACATGCGTTGTTGCTTTTGGAACATTATTACCGTCACAGGTACTCAGCTTACTGCCACCGTTACTAACGATAGTACCGCTGCTATTGTAGATAAAGACATATGCGCATCGGTCTTTGTCACCATTGTTATTGCCACTCCATCCGGGGTTGTAATAGCCGTCCATTACTTTAAAGTGCGCAACCTCATTAGCATTAGCGTATGCATAAAATGTATTTTGACGCGCGGGCTGCATTTGCGTATACACACCGCTAGTGTCAGGTTCGTCATGTGCAGCCGCACTCACAGGGTTACTTATAACTACCACCGATAGAGCCGATAAGCACAGTATGATCACGCCAAGCAATAGTGATAACTGTCGATGTGATAGTATGTACACCGTTTTAATCATTGCCGAAATCTACCGCATCAAAATCAGAACTTGAGTAAGTTGAGGCTTTTATAGAGTTAAGGTTATTACCCATGCTAGTTAATCCTGCCATGTTGTATATCTTGGTGCTAACATAGACCCCCTGGTCCGTGAGCTTTACTATTTTGTCGTAGAGACCCTTAGCCTTATCATAATCTTTTTCCTGTATGCGAGCTGAAAACTCTATATAAAGACAGGTTGGATCACTTTGATAGTCCGGACTCTTTGAAAATTCATTTACTAGGTCTGTAACTGCCGCAGGGACGCTGCCCGTGACATCAGCCCCGTCAATGGCGGCGTTATACTTCGCTACGACAGCATCACCACACACGTCAGAGCGGACTATCATTCTTTCGTTGGGCTGTTTGAAAGTAGCCGCCATGCGCCCTGTCGCGGCAGCAACGACTACGAAAATTAGCGTAAGGATAACAAGCCCAGAGACTGCTCGAATGATGACCTTTTTAACATTGTGGGGTGAGTTCATTTTTGATGATTCCGGAGCCACACCGCCAGTATCGACATCATCTTTGTTCTCAAGGGTATCAGCTACCGATCTTTCCTCTTCCATACTCCCCCACTTTGCTCTTATGGTTTTATTTTAACACACGGCAATATGCAGGTGAATAAAAAATTGACGCTACTTGCCTAAACCCTATAAATATAGTAAAGTTACTCTGAGCAGGTCGTGAACAAGAGTAACGACCGCTAGCAGAAAGAGGTGATTCGTCATGCAAGTGACGAAACCGAAAGGGCATCACGGCTTGACCGCCGTCTTGCTGTCTCTAGCCCTGGGGGTGGGCATGGTCGTAGGATTAACGCCCACCCCGTCGAAGGCTGATCCTGTCGTTACTGGTGGGCTGGCAACCACCATTCTCGGTACGGTCAACTACAACCGTGCGACGTACGACACCGCCCTCCCCCAGCTCGAAGCCTTGGTTGATCAGTCGGGAACCAACCGACAGGACCTCCGAGGCATCATGGACGGAATGTACTACTACATCCGTCCCAGCAGCGAGGGAGACAACATCCCGAACCAGTTGGAACTGGCAAGGGTCATCGAGAACCGGATCATCGCGAAGTTCGCCGACCGGTCCAAGTACAACGGGACGGCAACTGACACGATCTGGACGAATCCGGAAGACACCAGCATTCTGTGGTTCGTGATGACTCCAGTCGATGCCGGCACGTTCTTCATCGATGTCGGGGAAGGACTCCAGCTCCTCTCTGTTTCGGAGACGTCGCCGAACTATCTGTTGGGCGATGAGGATCTCGGCCTTGGGCGATGCATGTGGACAACGGGGGCTTGTACCAAGACCGTTCCCGTTACCGCGCAGACGATCAGCGTCATTGCATCGGCACGGCCGGACAATGCCCAGGTCGGCGAGACCTTGGTGCCGCATCCAACCTTCTCGACGCCACCGTGGAGGGTCCTGTACAAGTGGGTTCGTGACACAGACACGGCACGCACCATCGTGCAGGCCTCGACAACCAAGGCCGACTACACGGTGCAACCCGAAGATCTCAACGCCCGACT
>CAXYYW010000029.1:0-7919 GCA_964293235.1 uncultured bacterium
GTCTTCAAGCTTCTTAATCATCTGGGCACCAGAGAGCATATTCCCCCATTGGTCAGAGCCGCCAACCTGTAATGTCACGCCTTTTTCGCGGAAAAGGTGCAGAAAATCGTAACCTTGTATGAGCGAATAACTAAATTCCGCGTAACTTATGCCGACACCGCCCTCGCCAATACGCGCTTTAATGAATTCGCGGTCAAGCAGCTGTGTCATAGAAAAATGCTTGCCAATGTCACGAAGAAATGTCAGGTATCCTATGTCTTTAAACCATTCATAATTGTCAACCACCTCAAACTGAGCGCCCTGAAGCAGACTGCGGTACTGCGCCGCGATCCCAGCTTTGTTTTTCGCAATTTCATCAAGTGTCTTGAGGTCGCGCTCTGCATCTTCTTTCGGGTCGCCTATGAGCCCAGTGGCGCCGCCTACGAGGACGATGGGCTTGAAACCCGCGTTCGTCAGATGCTTGACGAACATAACTGCGGCAAGATTCCCAACATGCATACTTGACGCGCTTGGATCAACTCCCAAATAAAACGTCCGAGAAGTCTCGTCTAGTTCCTTGATGTCGGCAAAAGTCATCTGGTTGACGAACCCGCGCCAGGTCAGCTCCTCAGAAAGCGTCATGCATGTACCTCTCGTTTGTTTATGATTTATTCCACTAAAAATTGTAGCAGATTTTTCAGTTTAAGGCCGCTCATAATGCTATAATAGGGTCCAAATGTGGGCTAAGGAGGAATTGCACCAGCTATGAGTAAGCGTCGCACCAAACGCGTTAGTTTGTATTCGAATTTGTCGAATCGCCGTAAGGCTAACCGTGACTACAAGGCGCGTCGCAAGGCGGAATACTTAGCGAGCCTCCCGAAGCATCCTGTACAACGTATGCTCTACCGCATGCATCCAAAGCGCTTCTTTGCGTACTGGTTTAGTAAAGACGGAGCTTTTATGGCGCTCAAACTATTCGGCATTGGCTTTGGCGTTGTCGTATTGCTTCTTGGCGTCATGTTCCTCTACTACCGCCAGGAAATTGCTGCCCTAAATCCTGATCAGCTCGCGCAGCGCGTTCAGACTACGGTGACGAGATATTATGACCGTTATGGTGTTTTGCTATGGGAAGACAAGGGTGACGGTGACTATAAGCTTGTCGTGAAATCCGATGAAATATCGCAGTATATGAAGGACGCGACCGTTGCTATAGAAGACAAAGACTTTTACCATCACGGTGGATTCAGCCTTAGCGGCATTGTCCGCGCTGGCTGGTCTAACCTGACGGGTTCTGGGAGCACTCAGGGTGGTTCAACGTTGACGCAACAGCTTATAAAACAGGTCTTCTTTTCTGACGAGGCCGGCGACCGTGGGCTGTCAGGTGTTCCACGAAAGATAAAGGAAGTTATTCTCTCTATACAAGCTGAGAGCATGTATTCAAAAGATCAAATCCTCACTATGTATCTCAACGAATCACCTTATGGCGGCCGTCGTAACGGTGTAGAATCCGCCGCGCAAACATACTTTGGTAAGAGCGCAAAAGATTTAACGCTTGCTGAATCAGCGCTTCTTGCCGCTATCCCACAGAACCCTCCTTACTACAACCCGTACAATGCCGATGGTCACGACGCGCTTATTGCCCGAAAGGATACTGTTCTTGACTATATGGCCGACCAGGGCATGATAAAACGATCAGAGGCCGAGGAAGCCAAGAAGGTTGCGGTTCTCGATGAGTTAAAGCCTGAATCAGACCAGTACGCCAACATAAAAGCTCCTCATTTCGTACAAATGGCAAAGCAAGAACTGATATCTGAACTCGGTTCAAAAGTTGTCGGCGACGGAGGCCTGACCGTCAAAACGACACTCGATTATCGCGTACAGACAACTATCGAGGACTACATGAACAAGTTGTTCGCAAGCAGTTGGCCAAAAAACGACAAGTTCGACAACGGCGCCGCGACGATGATTGACGTCCAGACCGGGCAAATACTCGGACTCGTTGGAAGTCGTGACTATAATTACCCAGGGTATGGAAGCTGGAACAGTGCAACGAGCTGGTTGCAGCCTGGTTCTACCATCAAACCTGAGGTCTATGCGTCTCTTCTCAAGGGCAACTACGGTGCTGGTTCTATAATTCCTGACACGCCTATCCCGCAATCTCAATACAAGACGGCCAATGGTCAGTCCGTCGCAAACTTTGATAACAAGTTCCAGGGTAACATCACGCTCCGTGAAGCTCTCGCGCGTTCTCGGAACATCCCTGCCATAAAAGCAATGAGCTGGTCTGGAATTGACAATACCTGGGCGACCATACGCGACATGGGCGACACGGGCTATTGTACAAACGGTCAAGAGACGCTTGCCGGTCTCTCATCGGCTATTGGTGGTTGTACGACAAACCAAGTCGCACACGTCAACGCATTCGCAACCATTGCTCGTATGGGGGTCTACAAACCAACGGCAACGATACTTGAAGTCAAGAACTCACAAGGACAAATCATAAAACAGTGGCAAGATTCCTCAAAGCAGGTGCTTGACCCGCAGATAGCATACATGCTTGCCGACATCATGAGCGACCAAAATGCCCGTCTGCCCGCCTTCGGCCTTTCAGGCACAGCCGGATTTTTGCCAAACAAGCCCGATGGAGTGCGTATTGCTGGAAAAACTGGTACATCAAACGATGGTGTAACGGGCTATCCAAAGGACCTATGGTTTATGAGCTATTCACCCAAGGCGGCCTTCGGCATATGGGTAGGAAATCATGACTCAACGCCAACATCCCCAAGAGCATACTCAACAGTCCTCGGCTCAACGAACGCGGGTGTTATGCACGACGTCCATGTGAATATATTTGAAAAAGATGGCGCCTGGAAGGCCAACGACTGGTTCAGCGTACCGGCTGGCCTTCAAAAACTAACTGTCAACGGTAAGACAGATTGGTTCCCGTCGTGGTTCAATAAAGCAAAGGCAACCCAGGGTGAAAAGATTGTATTTGATTCAGTCTCAAAGAAAAAGGCAACTGACTGTACGCCGGATGCTGCGAAGATAGAAGTCACTATCCCAATACTGACAGACGCAGCATCAAAGGAGAAGACGTATCTCGTAACTGATGGCTACGACCCGAATGCTACCGATGATGTACACCAGTGTAGCGACACGAAACCGTTCGTGAATAGTATCGATGTCTCGCATAGCGGCAGTTCTTACACAATTAAAGTAAGTGTCACACAAGGCACCCATGCCCTCAGCTCAATAGACGTCAAAGTCGGTAGCACATCGGCTGGAACAATAACCGCAACGAGCAGCGGAACGTATCAACTGAGCTATACTCCGACCGCAACCGGCTCACAAACCATCACGGCTACAGCAACCGACTCTGCACTGTACTCCAGCACCCCGCTCACAAAACAGTACAACTTCAATTGAAGAACCGCCCCATCCTCAACCCGTAATCATTAAACGCGTCTATTCGGATGAATGATTTGCGAGGTTAACGAGTGAATCTTCCGCTGTCTTAGGACGTTTCGAGTTATTTATACGCCTGTGGCTTAGAGCAGGACGCCGCTTGCTCGTACTCGCTGTTTGCGCCTGTGTTGCTGTCACGCGTGCCTGTTTTGCCTTTTGGGGTTTTTGTGGTCGCTCAACCTTCTCAAAATGTTTCGCGAACATCATCTTCCCCGCCGCCGTTTGCAAGACACGGGTCGCCTCAACGGTCAACGTCTGGCCTATGAACGTCTTCGCATTGTCAACGACAACCATTGTGCCATCATCGAGGTATCCGACGGCTTGGTGACTATCCTGGCCCGGCTGCTGTAACTTTACTTCAAGTTTTTCGCCAGGCAGATACGTGACTCTTAGCGCATGTCCAAGTTCGTTAATATTCACCACGCGCACATTTTGCACGCGGGCACTTTTGTTCAAATTGTAATCTATAGTACAAAGCTTTGCCTGCCATTTGATAGCGAGGTTTATAAGCTGCTCATCAACTCCCTGCTGGCTTGTGACGCCGTCTTCAACGACTTCAAGCTTCACTTCGTCAATATTTTGCAGTTGTTCTATGACATCCAGCCCAAACCGCGCCCTCTCGCGCTTATCATGGTCGGCACGGTCCGCCATGAACTGCAGCTCGCGCACGACGCTTCGTGGCACAATGAGTTTTGCGCTCACTAGCCCTGAACGCGCTATTGCGACAATCCGTCCGTCTATAAGCACACTCGTATCAAGTAATATGCCATCTTTAACTTTTGCTGGCTGAACAGACTTTGCGAACAAGTATGTTGTCTCCGCAAATATACCGAGCACCACGACTGCCATAAGATTTATTAATTCCATTTTCTATTGTTTTCCTTTTCCTGTTAGGTATGTATTGAGTGCTGATTTGAGGTCAGCGGATGGTCGTATAAATGTATCCACTGGTTTCGACGCTGGTGCAATTGCACCGGTAAAGCCAAGTTTTTTCGCCTCTTTTGCGCGTTGCGCGCTCATGCGGCTGCTTCGTATTTCGCCACCAAGCCCAACCTCGCCGAATACGACGAGCTTTTCATCGAGACGACGTTCTGCTGCCGCAGACGCTATGGCCATGCAGACAGCAAGGTCAGCCGCTGGGTCTTGCAGCTTCAAACCACCAACGACATTGATAAATATATCACTCTCGCTAAGTTTCAGCCGTGTCCGACGCTCTAGAACGGCTATAAGCACATTAAGCCGGTTCAAATCGAATCCGCTTGCTGTTCGTTTTGGATAGCCAAAATGCGACGGGGTAACAAGAGCCTGAATTTCAACCAGAAGCGGTCTGTTGCCCTCCATGGTCGCGAGTATCACAGAACCATCCTCCTGTCCGCGTTCTTCAAGCAGCTGGGCCGACGGATTCTCGACACGTTTAAGCCCTTCGCCGACCATTTCAAACAGCGCAATGTCCGCCGTTGAGCCATAACGGTTTTTAACCGCCCTGAGCAGTTTGAATCCTCCGTAACGGTCACCTTCAAACTGCAACACGACGTCGACGAGGTGCTCAAGAACCTTCGGGCCAGCTATACTCCCCTCTTTCGTCACATGCCCTACGAGCACGACGGCAGTATTTGTCGCTTTGGCTGCACGGATGATGATATTTGCCGAGTTTGTAATCTGGCTCACCGTTCCGGGTGCGCTCGCAATCTCCGCCATAGCCATGGTTTGCATAGAATCGACAATAACGAACGAGTAGCTACCTTCCGCAATAGTTGCCGCGACATCATCGGCGCTTGTTGTCGTTGCAAGCTGTAATTTGTCGGGAACCTGCTTGCTCAAACGGTCACCGCGTAGCTTAACCTGGCTTGCCGACTCCTCGCCGCTAACATAGAGTACCGGCTTTTCGCTGCCAATATGTAGAGCAATCTGCATGAGCAGTGTACTTTTGCCTATGCCCGGTTCACCGGCAAGCAACGCGACACCACCGGGCATGAGACCACCGCCAAGCACATCGTCAACTTCTGTGAATCCGGTTCCAAGTCGAACCGAAGCTGCTTCCACGGCGACGTGGCGAAAATCTTCAGCGACAACTTTTTTGCCTTTTGACCGGTCAACGACAGCTTTCTTTTCTGAGCTGACTACCTCTTCAACGAGCGTATTCCACTGCCCGCAGTTGTCACAACGGCCCGTCCATTTACTATACGACGCGCCGCATTGTTGGCACACAAACTGAGTTCTGCTTTTTACCATCACGCCCATTATATCGCACTCTGTTTCTATCTACAGCGCTGACGGAGCTTCGGACAACTTGCTGTCAATACTCTGGTTGAGTGTGGCAGCCTGAATGTTTAGCTTATCGAGCTCGGCTTTCTTTGCGTTATAGCTGTCAATTTCGGCGTTTATAGCCACCCTTTCAGCGTCGAGCCCTGAGATTCTGGCTTCAAGTTCCGCTCGTTTTGCGTTGTACTGACTTTTTGTGGCCGCACCGCTCTGGGCCCACTGATTAAAGGACTCGATATCTGCATTGAGCGATGATAAGGCTAGCTCATATGCTTTCTGGCGCGTATTCACCTCGCTTGCTATTGAGTTGAGCTCGTTGACAAGTGCAGTCTGTTTCGCAGCAAGATCGGTAAAGACTTTTTCATATTTTTCCTTAAGCGCAACAACTTCTTCGCGGTTTGCAAAGTACTTCTTGTAGTACGCTTCGAGCTCTGGCGACAGGCTACGGACCTCTGTGCCAAATATCGAGTGCAGTTCATTGACAACTTCATTTGGTTCAGACTTCTTATACTCAGCTATCAGATTCAACAGACGCGAGTCGGTAATCGTCTTCTCTTGCGCCTCGAGCAGCCCATCGACATAATCTTTTTCACTGTTGCTGAGCCGGTCATAGGCCGCATGAAGCATTTCATGTGCGGCAGTCGTTTCGCGCACACCATCAAGCTGTGTATCGGCTACATCATAGATATATATCCGACCATCATTTCCCGTGTAGCAGCCCAGGACTACCGTGCGCTCGTTTTGCAGACTCCCGCATGCCGTATTGAATTCCGACTTACTACTAATCTCCGCCTGTGATGCATACAAGTAGAATTTTCCTTCATCGTTTAGCCCGGCACGATTCGCCAGTGAGACAAGTTCGGAGGAAGGTGTAAAGCGCCAAACAGTAACCTGATCAATAATAGCCTGTTTGTTATAGAACAGGGCGACACTGGCAGCAAGCAGTAGCACACCAAACAGTAGCGGTAGAATGCTACTTTTCTTACGTCGGTGAGGATTATGCTGTTGTACTGGTTGTTGATTGAGTGATTTTTTCGGTTGCATCATGAACCCCGCGTATGTCCAGCATATCATGTTTGACGCTTACGGTAAGTATGTCACCGATCTGCCACTCGTTATCCAGTAAGCCTTCCGCTATACGGTGCTCTAGCTCATCTTGAATTACCCGTCTCAGCGGACGCACGCCGTTCTTTTCGTCAAACCCTTTGTCTATGAGCCAACGCTTCGCCGACGGCTCAATAGAAAGGCCAAGCCCTTTGTGGTGAAGCCTGACTCGAACGTCATCGACGAGCAGGTCAAATATACGGCCGACATCTTTTCGAGTAAGGGCATTAAACACGACGACATCATCAAATCGGGCTATAAGCTCTGGCTTCATGAAGTCACGAAGTGCTTCGCGGGCAAGCTGTTCCGTCTCCTCATGGGCCTCCTGGAGTGCTTCCTTGTCGACGCTCGAGAATCCGAGGGAGGCTTCTTTTTGCATACGCTCAACCCCGAGGTTACTTGTCAAAATGATGATAGCATTTGAAAAATCGACTTGACGGCCCTTCGCATCACTCAGGGTCCCATCCTCGAGTAGCTGTAGTAACAGCTGAAAGATATCCTTATGAGCCTTTTCTATCTCGTCAAATAGAACGACGCTATACGGTTGTCGTCGAATCTTATCGGTCAGTTGTCCGCCATCTTCATACCCAACGTACCCAGCCGGCGCACCAAGCAACCGCGAGGCGGTGTGGCGTTCGCTAAACTCACTCATGTCTATTTTTATAAGGTTCTTCTCACTCCCAAAAACTTCACGCGCAAGCACTCTTGCGAGTTCTGTCTTGCCAACACCGGTTGGACCCATGAATATAAATGAACCTATGGGCCGTTTGCCAGACGCAATCCCTGAACGGCTACGACGAATCGCTCTCGCGACTACCGTTAAGGCATGCTCTTGCCCAACAACGTGTTTTGCAAGGACACTTTCAAGCCGTTTATACGCTCCAGCCTCTGTCTTTTTCAGCTGCATAACTGGCACACCGCTCATATCTGAAACAGCCCGTGCCACAGTTGTGCTGTCGAGTACAACTTTCTTGCCAGAAGATTTGACTCGGTTTAGCTTCTCTTGCAAGCGCGAAATACGCATCTTATACAGCGCGGCTCGGTCATAATCCTCGCTTGCGACCGCCTCGTCCATCTTTCCTTCACGGCTTCTCAATTCTTTCTTGGGC
>CAXYYW010000030.1:0-7817 GCA_964293235.1 uncultured bacterium
GCCAGAAGATTTGACTCGGCTTAGCTTCTCTTGCAAGCGCGAAATACGCATCTTATACAGCGCGGCTCGTTCATAATCCTCGCTTGCGACCGCCTCGTCCATCTTTCCTTCAAGGCTTCTCAATTCTTTCTTGAGCTCACGATGGCCGACAGGGGCTTTCGAGTGTTTAACACGCAAAAGGGCCGCCGACTCGTCAAGCACATCCAGCGCCTTGTCCGGCATAAACCGATCATTTATATATCGCTCGGCCATATAGACCACTTCGTCAATAATCTCATCCGATATCACCACGCCGTGATGTTTCTCGTAATATTTCTTTAGTCCTTTCAATATGGCTTTCGTATCTGCACTGCTTGGTTCTGGCACGACTATTGGCTGAAGACGACGTTCAAAGGCCGCATCTTTTTCAATATGCTGCCTGTACTCATCCAGCGTGGTTGCACCAATCATCCGTATCTGCCCACGGGCAAGACCTGGCTTCAATATATTCGCCGCGTCCATAGACCCTTCAGCCGAACCAGCCCCGACAATAAGGTGCAGCTCATCAACGAATATAATAAGGTTTTGGTCCTTTTTGGCTTCGTCTATGACCGACTTGAGCCGTTGCTCAAACTCGCCTCGAAACTTTGTCCCAGCGACAAGCGCCGCCATATCGAGGAGGACTATCCGCTTATCGAGCAAGTGTGCCGGCACTTCTTCTTTTGCAATCCGCTGCGCAAGACCTTCAACAATCGCCGTTTTGCCAACACCTGGTTCTCCTATGAGGATTGGGTTATTCTTTGTTCGGCGGCTCAAAATAGTAATCATTCGAGCAATTTGTTTTTCTCGGCCTATAACTGGGTCTAACTCTCCCTTTTTCGCACGCGCCGTTATGTCCTGGCCATATGTATTCAATGCCGATTTTAGCTTTTGCTGGCGGGGTCTCGAGGAGGTTTCCGCACGCTCTTCAGCATCATCTTGCTGCCTCGACAAATATTGTTCGAGATCATTCAATAAATCATCTACCGACACATTCATATCACGAAGCAACACGGTTGCTCGGGCGTTCTTCTGGCTGAGCAAACTAAACAATATATGCTCTGTACCACATATGTCCTGGTGAAATTCCTGAGCGACCTCCCAGCTCATGCGAAGCGTCAGTTTTGCAGTTTCACTAAGTCCTTTCTGGCCGGTGCTGACAACGAGCGTACGCGGCGTTAAGTTCAGCGCAGTTCGCGCTTTATTAAACGTCACGCCCACATCGGACAACATACGAGCGCCGACAGAATCACTCTGTGTGAGCAGCCCAAGCAGCAAGTGCTCGGTGCCTATATACGGGCTGCCAAGCGAACGCGCAAGCATATCCGCCTGCTCAAGACTATTTTTTGCATTGTCAGTTAAAAACTGTGAAAAATCTATAAAACCTTCGGGTGCTTCGGGCATATATCGTTACCCTCCTTTTCGAGTGCGTGGTGAACTCTACTCCCAGTATAGGCAATTAGCACTCAAAGGTCAAGAGTGCTAATCACTAACACACTCAAACGCTCAGTAGCTACTCAGATTTGACTGATATTTCAACCTGCTCGCTGCCTATTCTAGGTCGGGATGAGCCGCATACTGTAAGTGCTATTCTGCCTGTAATAAGAGGAATTTCGGTGTCGATAGCACCGCTACATCCAGTTTTTCTCTCGGTGATTTCCGCTTCAACCATAGACAGTGTCCCGGTTACAGCCCCAATTGCCTGAGGCAAACCAATTTCCAACCAGTGTTCATATTCATGCGTAACACTAGTCTCGATAGCCTCCATTGCCTCAGCAAAATCTAGAGGCGACAGCCCTTGCAGTTGCCCCGAGACGAGTATTGCGTTTTTTCGATCGGCAATCTTGCCGTCCAGAGCCTCTTGCGAGAATCCACGCTCAAAACTAAGGTTAAATCTGCGAGCCCTTGCACGAAGTGCTGCACGCTGTAGTAGTAATTCGCGAAGCGCTGGACACGTCGCCTCGCACCCATCGGCTAATTCACTATCTATAACCACCCTATTGTCTTCAGGGCTCGACATACAGCCCCTTTACTCAGCGACTTCGTTTAGAGCGTTAAGAAGGTCGTCTTCGGCGTTCTTCGTGCTTCGTTTTGGAGCAGCTGGCGCCGGTGCTGGTTTCGCCTCAGGCTGTGCGGTTTCGATATCGAGCTCGTACCCCGTCAGCTTGCTTGCAAGCCGAACGTTCTGTCCCTGACGGCCTATAGCAATACTCTGTTGGTCTTCATTGACGAGGACTTTCGCCCGCTTTTCATCTTCATTTAACTCAATCTTTGCTATTTCCGCTGGGCTCAGCGCATTTGCTATAAAGTTCTTTATGTCGTCGTCATAGGTTATGATGTCGATTTTCTCTTGGTCGCCAATTTCATTCATAACGGCGTTGACGCGCGTACCGTGACCACCGACAAACGTGCCAACTGGGTCAACACCTGGAACTGTCGAACGAACGGCCAACTTTGTGCGCTTGCCCGCTTCTCGAGCAATAGCCTTAATTTCAACCGCACCGGTTTCCATCTCTGGTACTTCCTGGCGGAAGAGATATTCAACAAATTCCTCGTTTGCACGGCTCAAAATAAGCTGTGGGCCTCGGTTCTCACGGTCGATATCTTTCAGGTACACCTTCATTCGGGAGCCAATGCTATAGTACTCGCCTGGGATTTGCTCGCTGGCAGGAAGTATCCCGACAGCCTTACCAAGCTCAATACGAACAACTCGTGGCTCAACTCGCTGCACCGTACCCGTCAGCACCTGACCAATTTTGTCAGAAAACTCAACCATCACAACTTCGCGCTCGGCCTCACGAAGCTTTTGCAGGACGACTTGCTTTGCCGTCTGCGCTGCAACGCGCCCGAAAGCGTTTGCTTCGAACTCTTCTTCAACGACATCGCCAAGTTTCGCATTTTTATCGAGCTTCTTCGCCTGCTCAACCGTCATTTGGTTGGCTTCGTTCTCGACATCCTCGACAACTTCATATTGCACGAATACCTTCGCTGCACCACTGTTCGTGTTGAGTTCTGCTCGCACTGTTTGTTCGCGATCACCATTATCACGCCGCCACGCCGCAGCAATAGCCTGCTGGACAATATCCATAACAGCTTCTTCTGGCAGGTTCTTTTCTTCGGCAATAGTCCGAACGGCAAGAACAAGTTGTTTTACATTCAAATCTTGCATGGTTATTCCTTTCAGGAGGGGTTAGCCCCTCCGGTCATACCCCGAAATAAATTCGTGATACGGCCCCCTCCCCCTAAAGCCGCAGCTCTCGCAACGTTGCTTCGCGGGAAAGATTTACGTTATTACTTATTAAAAATTCCGACCTGCCGGCCGGATAGTACGTCACTCAGTATAGCTAATACTCATGAAAATAGCAAGTTTTTAGCCAGTATGCTATAACTTAAACATAAGGGGGACTATGCTGCAGGACATCCAGAGACATCATCACGTCACAAAAGTCCTTGTTACTGTACTTGTCGCCACTATTTTACTGATTATTATTGGTGCAAGCCTGTTCTACTTCTTGGGGGGCCGTTCAAACAACACACTATCCCGCATTAGCCTCGGCTCTCTCGATTATGTGCTGAAAGATGATCATTACGTCAAGCGAACCGACACTGCAACAAATGAGCTCCGCGCGTTTCTCGAGGACCTTAATAAAACGAGCGGTTGCCCCGAAAGCGTCTTTCACGAAGTAATAGCGGCCACACCTGACGAAACGCAGGTGCTTCTACGCTACGGCTGTGACTCCGCAACTGCACGCATGTTTGCCGTAAAGGTAGAAGGCTCATGGAGAACGCTGTCTCCAACTAACCAGTTCGATCAGTTTGGCATACCCCTATGTGACCATGTGACTTCAAACAACATCAGTCGGACCATTGCCCCGGTGTGTGTTACGCATATAGTCGGTGCCTCACCTAAATACATCGCACGCTAGTTCTCTTTGTTACAATAGATATATGCAGACAGTCCAGAGGCTTTATTCTTATTTTGAGCCAAAACACTACGTAGTAGAGCTTGATTTACAGCGCGAAAAACGTGTTTTTTCAGGAAAGGTGGTCATAGAAGGCAAAAAAACTGGCGGATACGAGATTATGCTGCACGCAAAAGCGCTTCATATCTCAAATATCACCGTTGACGATACTGCCGTAGAATTTGTACAAGATGGCGATGAACTAACCATCACTCCGGATTTTCCAGCAGGCGATTGTACTATTACCGTTGCGTTTGACGGCCAAATTACAGATCCAATGCACGGCCTATACCCATGTTATTTTGAAGTTGCAGGCGAGAAAAAGGAGCTGCTTGCAACGCAGTTCGAAAGCCATCACGCCAGAGAAGTTTTCCCATGTATAGACGAGCCGGAGGCGAAGGCGACGTTTGATTTGACGCTTATAACCGAACCAAGCGTCGACGTGCTCTCAAACATGCCCAAAAGCGAACAATGGCCTACAGAAAACGGACGCTTGCAAACTACGTTCCAGACCACGCCGCGTATGAGCTCATATTTGCTTGCGTTTGTTGTTGGTGAATTACAGAGGCAAACCGCCACAAGCAAGCATGGGATTGAGGTAACTGTTTGGTCGACAAAAGCCCAGACGCTTTCCAGCCTAAATTTTGCACTCGACGTTGCCACGCGTGCCGTTGACTTCTACGACGATTACTTTGGAGTGGCATACCCACTTCCAAAAGCCGACCACGTCGCCATACCCGATTTCAGCGCTGGTGCCATGGAAAACTGGGGACTCATAACGTACCGTGAAAGCGCTTTGCTGGCCGAAGAAGACGCCGCGCAGGAAACCAAAGAATATGTCGCAAGCGTTATAGCACACGAGCTCAGTCACCAATGGTTCGGCAATCTTGTCACTATGCGCTGGTGGAACAACCTTTGGCTGAACGAAAGCTTTGCATCCATTATGGAATACGTCTGTGTCGATGCCCTTGAGCCTGACTGGCGCGTCTGGGACAACATGACCATGCAAGAGAGCCTTCATGCCCTTCGACGTGACGCTATAGACGGTGTTCAGGCAGTGCAGACTGAAGTACAGCACCCAGACGAAATCAACACGCTCTTTGACAGTGCTATAGTCTATGCAAAAGGTGCTCGTCTCATGCGCATGATGCTTGAGTATGTCGGCACAGGCGCCTTCCGTGCAGCATTGCAAGCCTACTTCAAAAAACATGCGTACAATAACACCGAGGCAGATGACCTATGGAATGCTATGGCCCTTGCGAGTGGCAAAGATGTCGCGAGCCTCATGAACGCCTGGATTTCTCAACCAGGTTATCCTGTCGTAACGGTTCGCGACAATGAGCTCCAGCAAGAGCGGTTTTTCATAGGCGAGCATGCGCCGAGTAGCGCCCTATGGCCAATCCCCCTCTTCTCAAATGACACAGCCCTTCCTGAGGTACTGCGCGAAAAGTCTGTTCACGCTAGTCTTTCAAAAGATATCCTGTTAAACACTGGCGACCGAGCACATTTTATAACCCGTTATAGTACTAAACGGCTCGAGAGATTTCGTAAACAAATTGCAAACAGCGAGCTCGCTCCTGTTGATCGCTTACAGCTATTGCACGAACAGTCACTACTCGCAGAAGCTGGCGCGCTAAACGCCGGTGAGCTCGTGCCACTCCTTCTTGCCTACACGGGCAGTCGGGAAGAACCCGTCTGGGCTATGGTTGCAACTGTTGCTCGTGGCTTGCGTGTGTTTGTTGAGGGAGACCAAAGTGCCGCTAAACGGCTTGGGGAATTCTATGCAAAACTCGTCACTCAGCCATTTGAGAAGCTGGGGTGGAATCCCAAACAAGGAGAGTCGGCAACAGAGGCAAAGCTTCGTGCAGATATACTAAACCTCGTCGTTCACAGCCACTCGGCAGACATGACCGCTGAGGCACAGGACATATTTAACACAACTCGCATAGATGATATAGATGCGAACATCCGCGTTTCGGTGCTCCAGGCGGTTCTCGGGAGACAACATGACGATGCGTTGTTCGAAGAACTGTTTGCGCTCTACAAAGCCTCACAGGTACCCGAACTAAAACAAGACCTCATGGACAGCCTCGCCTCAGTCAAGACGGAGCACGCTAAACAAACTTTATTTTCAGTGCTCAAAGACAGTTCCGTCATCCGTCCACAAGACTTTAAGCTCTGGATTATGCTCCTGCTCCACGTCCCAGAAAATAGATACGAGACCTGGCGCTGGCTTGTTGAGAATTGGAGCTGGATAGAATCAACGTTTGGTAGCGACAAGAGCTATGATCGCTTATTGCAATATTGTGGCAATTACCTGGCGACGCGGAAAGAGCTTGAGGAATTCGTCAAATTTGTCAGCGACCAACGTGACATCCCAAGCCTTGCCCGCTCCATAGCCATAGCCGAAAAACAAATAGCCGCCCGCGTTTCTGTCATAGAGCAACAGTCCGAAAACTTTATAGCCACGTTAAATAAGGAGTTCCACCCGTGACACATACATTCGACACATCTGTCCGACCACAAGATGACTTTTTCGGCTATGTAAATAACCATTGGCTCAAAGAGCATCCAATTCCAAAAACTGAAACGTCCTGGGGAACGTTCTACATACTCCGCGACAAGTCATGGAAAGCTGTCGACAGCATCATTAAAGAGTTGGGCGCTACTGACACACTATCACTGTCGCATGACCAAAACCTTCTAAAATCCCTCTTTTCCTCTGCGCTAAACTTCGAGAAATTCACTGCAAATCATGTCGAGGTGCTACGTCCACTCATCATGGAGATTGACTCAGCTAGCTCAGAGCAGTTGGCTACGCTGCTTGGCAGACTACATCGCCAGCATGTAGGCGGTCCCTGGACTACGTACGTCGGTCAAGATGACAAGAATAGCGACAATCAAGTTCTACGCTTTTATCAGTCCGGCCTTTCCATGCCAAACCGCGACTATTACCTCGAGCGTTCTGAGCGCATGGCGGGTTACAGGAAAGCATACAAACTCTATTATGCCAAGATGAAGCATGCTCTGAGTGATTTGAACCTCGGGACATGGTCGGATGTATGGAGCGTCGAAAAAAGGATTGCGCGCTTCTCATGGACAGACATTGCGCTGCGTGACGTGCACAAAAACTACACGAAACTGATGCTGCAAGACCTTTATGAAGACTGCCCGGGTTTTGACTGGGGTGCCTACTTCGCCGCGCTGGGATGGAAAACCCCAAGCGACGACATTGTCGCCGATCAATTTGCGTTTGTCAAAGCATCGGTCGAGCTCATGTATTCAGAGCCTCTCGACGAAGTAAAAGCGTACCTCAAGTGGCATGTGGTAAATGGCTACGCGAACTGGATTTCTAGTGAGACCAGCAAGCTGGTATTCGACTTCTATAACCGAACACTCTCTGGTCAGAAAGAAATGAAACCACTGTGGAAACGAGCCGTGCTCCTGGCCGATAGGCTGGTTATAGGTGAGACTCTAGGACGCGAATACGCCGCGCGGCATTTTCCTGAAAGTTCAAAACATGCCGTCGAGGAACTTGTCGAAGAAATTCGCACTGCCTATCATGAACGTATAAAACGCCTTACTTGGATGAGTGAGGCTACAAAGAAACGTGCGCACACGAAGCTCGACAACATAAATGTCTTTGTTGGCTATCCAAGCATATGGAAAGACCTGTCAAATCTCGAATTCGACCCGGAGAACATCATCTTGAACTGCATGAACGCAGTCAGTTTTGAAACTGACCTCGACCTCGCGAAAGATGGCAAAAAGCCCGGGGCGGAGGAGTGGGGGAAGGACGCTCACACCGGGGATGCGGACAATCACCCCAATAGGCTC
>CAXYYW010000031.1:0-7685 GCA_964293235.1 uncultured bacterium
CATACAAAGGTACTCGACGCAATCAAATCATCCATTACAACAAACAGTAACGACACAATCAAGAACAGTTTTTCAACATACTATGCTGCAAAATATGCTGGATGGCCACCAGTCACCGACTGGACCGCTGAAAAAATGGGTGAAATTGATTCCGTGCCAACAGAGGTAAACGATGCGTGGCTAAAGGCCGAGGTTGATTATATGTTTACGGAATTCCCTGCTTACAAAATAGGTGCGGCACACTACCTAAGCACTCTCAAGCAATATGTTCCATACGTAAATGATAGTGACTATATACTCGAGGCCCTAAATAGCGCGAAAAGCGCTGGAGACGCAGCGACAATTCTATCGGTAGTGTTTGAAATACACCAAGGCCTTGACCCCGCGCAAAACCCAAGGGCAGAAAACGCAGAAAAGATGCTATCTGCAGTTGAATCCGCAGTAGGGGCCTCCTCGGCGTCGAACAACTGTGCCAATAAAAACACTCAGAATGCCGACCTCTCCAGTAACAGTCTGGATGGGATAGATCCGAGCACCCTCCCAGAGCCAAAGGGAAGTGGACACAGTTCCTGGAAGTCAAGTACGATGGACGTTGCAAAAATATTGTGGTATCTATTTCCAAATGACTTCACAGCATTCTCAACCCGCTCGAGCGGAGGAGCGGTTGCAACAAGCTGTCATTATAAGGGACTAGCTATAGACATGATGATTGCTGACTACAAAAACCCGACAGTACGATCGCGGCATGAGGCAATTGCCGAGTGGCTTATGAAGAACCGGGCCAAGTTGGGTATTACCAATATCATTTATTACGAAAAGAGTTTCAACGTCTGGAGTAATAAGAGTGACAAGCCGTATTCAGAGTGGTCACCTTACACCAACCCCGGTGGCAATGACGATAGCAGCGCTCACAGGAACCATATTCATATATCAATATCACCGTGCGAGAGTTAGGGGGTAGTATGTTACGTCTAGACCGAGCAACAATCATAAGGGTCGTAAAATACAGCTTGGTGTTACTTGCTGCCGTCGTGTTGGCCGCTGGCGTATTATACATACTTAACAATGGAAGGATTGTCATAAAACCACCCGCTGGAGTGCGCATAACTAGTTTTTCGTATTGCGCTACTCAGTGTGAGAATCTGGTCGTTGTAAACAACACTGACAACGCCACTGTTCCAAAGGGTGAGTACGTCATAAGAGTTGCATTCGACAACAACACAGAATATGTTACAAACACGACGGTCAAGGGACTGCTGGCCACCACAACGATTAACGCGAAGTCGTATAAATACGACTTTTCAGCAATGAGCTCAGGCAGCAAGCAGCATATACTGCCATTAGCGGATGGGCTCCTAGTCTATGATACAGATGCAATAGCCAGCACAATCAATAACTCTTTTGAGCCCGACCAGCGGCCTCTCGCAGCAGCAAAACGCCTTGACGATAAAAGAATGCTCTTGTTGTACGGTACATTCTCGAAAGTAGAGGGTATAACAGAAAGCGCAACCGCCGCCCTTTACGACCAGTCATCTGGTGCTACGACCAACCTAGGCACTGTAAATGACCCCGTGTCATCTTCAAACGTTTACTATGGCAGCAACGCACTGTACGCCCTTTATCAGCAGCAACGCAAGATTATCAAAATATCAGACCAGGGCATATCCCAAATCTCGCTGCCAGAAAACATCTCTTACGCGTCCAATGGCGATCTACCACTCGTCGCCCTCAATGGTGATACCTTGGCAGTGCTATCGGGCAACGATTTCAACTACGGATATGACGAGGGAGTGGTTCCTACAACGGCAACAAGCACTATCACTATATACTCGCTCAAGGACTTCTCAAAAATTAGCCAAATTGATATTGGTAAGCGCAACGATATCCTTGGACTATCCTTGTCACCAGACGGATCGTTCGTTGTAGCAATCGGCAGCACTAGTCTTATTTCGTTCGACCTCAAAGCAAGCAAAGCTCTACTGGATGTTCCAGCGGTAAACGTTGATACAAACTCTATAGTGTGGAGAAACAACACCTCATATATCTACCAGGAGGGGGTAGGGGGGTTATATATGGCGGACCTCCAAAAAAGCGAAGCGTTTAGTCTGATTGATACGAGTGTGATTCGCATCAACTACCTTTCCTGTGTCGTGAATAATAAACTCTATCTAAGTGGTTCTTCTGTACAGAATACAGACGGTGCTCGCACCGAATCCAGTAGTTACGTTGTAAACCTTGATAGCACCGGGGACAGCACTATCACCATCGACGACTCATCGATACTACGGGCCCTCCCGTACAGCGAATTTGGTTATTCAATAGGGTATCACTTAAATAACAATAGTGCCGTAATTGATATTGACGCCGATGAGCACTCACATAATCTTGCCCTTCGCGACGTTTATAACCTAGGCTACGACCCTGCGAATTACACATTTAATTTTCTCAACTATACTAGCCCGTTTAAGGAGAACCACTAATGTTTGCAAATAAAAGAATTAGGCAATTGATTATTATCGGGTTTTCTGTACTTGCAACTGTGGTAATTGTGTTGCTAACCCTCGACTATTCCTCATACAAGTCTATCTCTTTCAACATGTCCACAAACGTTAGTTCCGCTGTAATTTATAGTGCAAGCTATCCAGAAGATGGAGCTTCTGCAAAAATAACCACCTTAAGTTCATCCGCCACAGTGCGGCTAAAGCCGGGCACATACTACATCACACCGACAGGCGAGAATATCGTGACTGATACGTATGAGATTACAGTGGACAGATCAACAACAAATATTGATATAAACCCGTACTACTCAGACAGCTACTTATCTTCAAACTTCACGGATGAGCTTACTTCTATCACCTCCGTTCTCAAGAGCGCATATCCTGCGGTTGGCAGTGACTACTCACTCGGCGAGGGACACTTTTATCATTTCGGTGATTGGTATGGAGCTTCGCTATACAAGAGCCCCGATGCAAATGGAGCTTATGATTTCTACGGTGTTATCTTACATAAGATGAATGGCTCGTGGGGAATTGCAGCTCCACCTAAACTCATTTTCAGTTATAGTTCCTACCCAGAAATACCAAAAGACATCATCTATGCAGTTAACTCAATCGTAAATGGTTTTTAACCGTAAACCCCGTCTCAATAGTTGTAGCAATTAACGGGTTATCATTCCCGGCACTTCCTTTATATAATTGTTCCTTTCTCTGCGCGTCGAGTTCACTGTCAATATCATCAAAGATTAGGTAGTTTTCTCCTGGTAGCTCTTTATTTACTAGGTCTACCATACAATAAAGAATGGCAAAAAGTATCGTTCTGTTTTCTCCGCGAGACGCTGTTGTTTTCGCATCATGCTGATTGATTATAATTCGAATGTCGTGTGTTTGTGGCCCAAACCTGGTGAAGGTAACTCCGCTACGCCAGTCAGCTTCAAGTTGCTTTAATAGTTGATCTTTCGTCTTTCTTCCAGCGCTATATATCACCTCGATGACATCATCCCCACCAGCAATACCCCTATAATACTTGGTGACTTGGCCGTTAATCCTTTCAAGCCACTCAGTTCTTGTTGTAGCAATCTGCTCGGCAAGACCTGCGAACTGAATGTCCCATACAAAAAGGCTGTCTGTGGTGGTACCGTTTCTGAGCAGGTTATTGCGTTGCGACAATACCCTCTCAAATTTCCGTAAACTTGTAGCATAGTTCTGATCTACTTGAGAAATAAACCTGTCGAAGAATTCCCGTCTTCTAGATGGAGACCCGTAGAGAAGTTGTAGGTCTCCTGGTTCAAATAGTATGACTGGTTTCTTGTGTTTTGCGGGTAGTCTGGTGTGGGTTTCACCATTAATCTCAAACGTTTTTATTCCACTACTAAACTTAACTGTTCTTTGCTCGCCGTTATAGAAATCGATATCAATTCGCCACCATTCTTTATTATTACCAAGGATATCGGGGAAATTTGAGCGCCAGCTTTTACCCCGAAGGGCAATGTATATTGCTTCTGCCAGGGAGGTTTTGCCACTTCCGTTTGGCCCGGTAATAAGTATGGGGCCGGGTTTAAAACTGACCACTAAATCTTTATGTTTTCGAAAGTTTTGAACACGTAATCTGGATATCATAGCCCTATTCTACTCTAGTAAACCCTGTATCTTACTAGCTTTTGAGCGGCATAACAATATGTTGGTATGAGTCGTCACCGACGGGGCGAATGACACACGGGGCGAGTTTGCCACTAAACCCAAAGGTAATCATCGGCGACTCAACACAACCGAGCGCCTCGAGAAGATAACGCGAGTTAAGCGTCACGGATCCTTCGCCGTCAACATCCGCCTCGGCCTCCGAAGTGTTCTCGCCGAGTTGTGAAGCGACGGAGTGTATGGAAACCACCTTCTTTGTGGTGTCGGTGTGGATAGTTATACTTCCACCACTCTCTCTAGCAAATAGGCTGGCTATCTTTGTAATTCTTACAAGTTCAGCTGTTTGAAGTGAGGCGGTTATGTCTGTTTTTTTAGGGATAAGTTGGCGATAATCAGGGAAGTTACCATCGATAAGGCGACTTGTTATCTCAACATCGCCCGCCTGGAACCGTACTTGTTCGTCGTCAAACAGTACCGTTACCTCTTCGATATCCTCTGGGATAACTCGCGCCACTTCTTGGAGTGTCGAGGCGGGTATAAGAGCCTTTATAGTGTCATCCGTTTTTGCAAGCTGCCGCTCTGCGAGACGATAGCCGTCGGTAGCAGCGAAGTAAAGGCTTCCTTCGTGACTATGGCACAACACTGCTGTAAGCACGGGTCGGGTATCATCATGGGAGGCAGTCACAATAGTTTGAGCTATGGCTTGTTTAAGTAGGTTGCTCGGCAAAACAATAGTGTGTGCGGCGGTGATTGTTGGGAGGGTAGGAAATTCATCTGAGATAACGCCGTTTATAGTTGATTTATAGTTACCTGAGCTGACATCGAGTTTGCTGCCGTCGACTTTGAGTAACACGTTGTCTTTCGGCAGGTTGTTAACAAACTCACTCACCAGCCTTGCGGGAACCGTGAGAGTTCCTTCTTTCTCAACCTTTGCCCCTATGGAGTAGACCGAGGCAACTTCGAGGTTTGTCGCAGCAATAAGGAGGCGGTTCTTTTCTGTTCGAAGAAGGATGTTCGACAAAATTGGAAGAGACGTCTTGCTACTTGCCACTCGGCTCACAGCTGCGAGGGCCCGGTTTAGGTTTTCCTGTGTAACAGTCACTTTCATTGTTCTATGTTCCTTTCTTTATATATAAAACAATAATAGTAATAATAAGCGTTGTGGAAAGGTGAAAAACTCCTCTCTTCACTACTGTTGTTTTGAACATTTAGGCTGTGGAAACCCTGGTTGAAGAATTGAACAAAACTTTTGGTCAGTTTGGGAAAACCTGGGAATAAATTACCAAGACTGGTAAAAAGCACTATAGTGGGCACAAACTGTGGACGAGCTACCACAAAGTTTTCCAAACACATATCCACAACATACCCACAACTATTCATATAAACGCTCCCGTATATCAGCGACCTGCTCGCGGGTAACAAAATCAAGCTTGATAGCCTTTTCTATCTTTTCAACTGAGTGGATAGCGGTTGTGTGGTCTTTGCGACCAAGTTCAACTGCTATCCGGGGAAAACTTAGGTGGAGCTCGCTGCGGAGTAGGTACATAGCAATTTGACGCGGAACAACTATATGTTTGTCACGCTTTTCACTGAGTATTTCTTTCTGCTCTATGCGGAAATACTTAGCGGTCTTATCGATGATTTGCTTGGGTGACAGGTGGTGAGGGCGGGACTGACGGACATTTCCAAGTAGCCCTATAGCCGTATCGACATCTGGTGAGACGCCTCGAACCTCACAAAAGGCGAGAAGCTGGTTGAGTGCTCCTTCAAGCTCGCGGATGTTCGTATTGATGTTCTTCGCCAAATATTCGACAGTGTCTTTTTCGAGCTGGACACCACTTAAAAGCGCTTTCGCCTTTACGATTGCCATGCGGGTTTCAAAATCCGGCAACTGTATATCTATAGCCATGCCCCATTCAAATCGACTGCGTAGGCGTTCGGTGAGAGTAGGGATGCTCTTTGGGGGCTTGTCGGAGCTCAAAATAATTTGTTTATTGAGCTGATGGAGGTGATTGAAGGTGTGGAAGAATGCTTCCTGGGTTGCTTGTTTGCCGGCTATGAACTGCACGTCGTCGACTATGAGAACATCAACGGAGCGGTATTTGTCGGCAAAGCCTTTCTTCTTAAACTGGACATGGTCGAGGAATTCACTGACAAAAGTTTCCGAAGTAACGTATAGCACACTGTTTGAAGGATCACGCCGCTTAATTTCATTACCAACAGCCTGTATGAGATGTGTTTTACCTAACCCGGCGCCACCATATATAAAGACGGGGTTGTACTTCGTGCCGGGAGTTGTGCTTACGGCTTGAGCTGTCGCGTAGGCGAGGTCGTTGCTTGCACCGACAACAAAGTTATCAAATGTATATCGCGGGTTAAGACCATCGCCAACCTCAGCTTTACGAGCAGTCTTCTTAGGAGCTCGCTCTACGATTTCCTCGGCAAGTGGTGTAGTCGAAGCGCCCCTGTGTTTTAGCTGCTCTGACTTTATCGCGTAGTCAACTTTATCTACTGATACACCGTTTTTCTCGAGAGCAGTGACAACCTGTTGGTTGAATTTCGCCTCAAATTGTTGCTTCGCGAAGACGTTTGAGACAGCAATAGAGAATGACCCGTCTTCGTAAATGATAACTTCTGTTGGCTTAAACCAGGTTGCGAACACGGCATGGGATACGGAGGTTTCAATCTCTCCGAGCACAGCCTGCCAGATATCCTGAGTCATTTTTTGTCCCATAAACCCCGTTCACACTTTATGTAGGTACTCTCTACTATAGAAAAATACACGAGTTTTCCACAACCCCTTAAGATATAAAACAAGAAGGGGGGGGCACTGCTATGACTTATACACAGAAATGCATGACCTCTGTTAATACTGTGGAAAACTAGAAGGTTTCGGTGGATAAAAATTAAAACAGTCAACGAAACCACCCAAAAATCAAGCCTTCAAAACGCCCATGCTTGAGAGAAATGAAGGACTATGGTAGGATATACAGCGTTATGCCAAAACGAACGTACCAACCAAAAACACGTCGACGCTTCCGGGTGCACGGATTCCGTGCTCGTATGGCGAGCAAAGCTGGCCGGCTGGTGCTGAAAGCGCGCCGCCTCAAAGGCCGCAAGAAACTCAGCGTATAAATCTGACGACGTTACGAATACGCTCCGGCCGAGAAACGAGCCGGAGTGTTTGCTTAAGTGGTATTCTAGAGACAGTATGATAGCAAAAGAGTATAGATTCCACGGTCACGGTAGTTTGAACTACCTGTTTCGAAATGGCAAAACGGCGCGCAATGCCTCGGTACTTGTTCGATTCGTCCCCAACGGAGGACGTCGCGAAACGAGCCGCGTTTCTGTCGTAGTGAGCAAAAAGGTTTCAAAGTCCGCTGTTGTTCGGAATCGAATTCGTCGCCGTATCTACGAGGTTGTTCGCAAGAATTGGTCATCCATCGCCCCTCAGATAGATTTTGCTATCACGATACTGAGCGTGGATGTGGCGGTCTTACCAGCTCCGGAAGTCGAACCCGCAGTGCTTGGTGCCTTGTGACGCGCCGG
>CAXYYW010000032.1:0-7674 GCA_964293235.1 uncultured bacterium
ATTCGCAAAGCGCTCGGTTTGTTTTACGCGGCCTGCATCTGGCGAGACCATCACAAAGTCTGTATATGTTTTCTTTATATATGCCTCAATAGCCGGCCCAGCTATAAGGTGATCGAACGGGCCGTCAAAGAAACCTTGGATTTGACCCGAATGGAGATCGATTGTAACGATTCTGTCCGCACCTGCAGCACTGAAGATATCCATAACGAGCCGTGCAGTTATTGGTTCCCTGCCACGGCTTTTGCGGTCTTGTCTTGCATATCCAAAGAAGGGACACACGGCCGTTATGTGTGCGGCTGATGAACGCTTGGCGGCATCAATCATGATAGCTTGCTCCATGATAGCGTCATTTACGGGAGCATTGTGGGCTTGAAATATAAAAACGTCAGCACCGCGAACTGAGCCTCCAAGCCTGACTTTTAGCTCGCTATTTGCAAATCGTCCAATATGCGCACTACTCAGGGGCGTCTTTAACCCCGCCGCAACTCTTTCCGCGAAGCCGGGGTCGTGACTTCCGCTAAAGAGCATAAGTCTGCGGGGAGGAAAATCGTGTGGCATGCCATAAGTATACAGTGTTTTGTAAGTTTCATATGCTACTATGGTAGGCGTCAATAACATAATCCAGGGTGGCGTGAAATTCGCCAATCGGACGTGATTGAAACCGTGGTTTCATAAACCGTCGACCGCGAAGAGCGGATGAACAGGTGCGATTCCTGTGTCGGCCGTACAGTCGGAACCCAGTGCTTTACAAAGCACGGGGGTCTCTATATGAGGCAGAAAGGAATTCTTCAATGAAAAAACTACTACACGCTGGGTCGCTAGCGGTTGTGCTCGCGGCGCTCCTTTGGAGCCTCGACGGCCTACTGCGACGGACGCTTTATGAGCTTCCGCCATCAGTCGTCGTCTTTTGGGAGCATTTGCTGGGCCTCGTGATACTCGCGCCTATTCTCATCCGCTCGTGGCAAAAGTTTAAAGAGCTTACGAAGAAACAATGGGCGGCAATCACGTTTGTCGCGTTGTTTTCTGGCGCGCTCGGCACGATTCTTTATACAGCAGCGCTCGGCCAGGTCCAGTACATACCGTTTTCAGTCGTTGTGCTGCTGCAGCAGCTGAACCCGATATTCGCTATAGCGACTGCAGCACTACTCCTGAAAGAACGCCTCGACAAGCGGTTTATCATTCTCAGCGCAGTGGCCCTTGTCGGCGCGTATCTCGCGACATTCCCAGACCTCGTCGTGAACTTCGCGACTGGTTCGGGTACGATTATTGCGGCGCTCCTTGCAGTTGGAGCGGCAGCGGCATGGGGGGTCGGCACGGCGTTCTCGAAATATTCCCTGAAGGGTACGTCGTACGTCCATATCACAGGGCTCCGATTTGGTTTGACGGTTGTCTTCGCGTTGCTGTTCGCGGTTGGGACAGGAAGCGGCGGGGCAATCAGTACGCTTACGTGGGAGCAGTTTGGATATCTAGTCGCAATAACATTTTCAACTGGTCTCGTTGCGCTGCTTATTTACTATTACGGTCTTCAGAAGGTCGAAGCTTCTCGGGCGGCGATTCTTGAGCTTGCTTGGCCGCTCTCGTCTGTCCTTATCGGCTGGTGGTTCCTTGGGCAGGGCCTGACACTGACGCAGGCACTTGGCGCTGGCGCGCTCATGATAACAACGTATCTGCTCGCGACGTCAGATAAGAGCTCGACGAACGGACGAGATATCGTCAGCTAGCTGTGCTTTCAGCGCGTCAACAGTTGCAAAATCCATAGGAGGGCGGATGAATTGCCCTATTTGGAACAGGAGCTCTTTGTCATACAGCTCCCCGTCAAAGTCGAGCAAGTGAATCTCAAGGACACGTCTCGTTTCGCCGAGCGTTATGCGTGGGCCTATGTAGAGTGCTCCGAGGTAGGGGTTACCGTCGACAAGCACGCTGCTAGCGTATACGCCTTCTTGCTCAATATCATCAACGAGTATTGGGTTGAAATTGACGGTCGGGAAGCCAAGCGTTCGGCCGGTCTTGTCGCCATGAAGAACTTGTCCTGCTAGCCAGTTATTGGCCGACTGTTTCTCTGAGGTAGTCATAGGCTCCGAGGTAGTATGGCCTTTCCGTTTGTATGATTTTCAAGCTGTTATAGCCATGATCTTCCTTAAAATCTGGCCCGGTAAAGATGAGCGTAGTTTTGTATCCGTTTTCTGAAAAATATCCTGCCATATCAAAATCTATGTGACTGTCACCGAGACATATAATCTCGGAGTCGTCTTCTCCCTTTTCTTTAAGCCATGCTGCTATCATCACTGAACCGGTCCATTTTCCTGCATCTGGGTGGTGTACATCAATGGCGTTGGTGGTTGGATTAACTCTTGCTTGTTCGCCCCGTAGGGCATTGGTCAATGCATTTACCAGTAAAGTTTGTTGTTCTTTGAAAATTGCATAATTAGTCTCATCTTTTTTCCCGAATGTTACAAGGGTCTTCTTTGCGGTATTTTCTCTCATGGTTTCAGTGAACTTATCTGACTCATAAAAAACATCACGCGCAATTTGCTTTACAGCTTCTTGAAGAGCGAGATGAGTTTCTTTTGTCGAGGACTCGCCATTTGAATAAACGGTAAAATTGCCACCAAACTCTGATACGACACAGAGATTATTCAAGAATTTCTGTGAGTCGAGTATATGGGCAACTTTTTGTAAAATGGCTTCTTCTATCCAATCGAAATTGCGCCCAGTGTTGATGGTAACTGGCCTCCCTGTTTCTAATAGCCTCAAGACAGATCCTATGATTTCCTGACGGGGAGTTGAGTCATCCATATCGTTGAACACGCCATCAATATCAAAAACGTATGCTCGCTTTGTCATAGTAACAGTGTACCACGACCGCCAGATATGATAAGATAAGCGTAAGTTATATGAAATAAAA
This sequence comes from uncultured bacterium, assembly GCA_964293235.1. Lineage (GTDB taxonomy): Bacteria > Patescibacteriota > Saccharimonadia > Saccharimonadales > Saccharimonadaceae > JAPUDS01. The sequence continues at coordinate 2,906 of CAXYYW010000032.1, forward strand.
GGATAAGCGGTGGGCATAGACGGAAACGACAATCTGGATGCTGGTCACGCGGAATTCTTCGATGTCGAGGATCCGAAAGAGTTTTATAAGGCGATAGACCGGCGAAATCTTCGCAATGAACTCTCTACCACGAAGCCGTATGTCTACTGGACCATGGAAGTCTATGATCAGCAAAATGGCATCAAAGGTGGTGGTGGGCTTGGTGTGCTGGCGGCAGATACACGTCGCGTGGCAGAGCGGCTTGAGGTTCCCTTTGTACTCGTGACGCCGTTTTATCGGACGGAGCTGCACCAGGCGGTGAAGGATGGTGTCCAATCAGAATGGTATAAAAGCGCGTCACCGGAAGAATTTGAATTCCAACAGGTTGGAAGTGTGACCGTGCAGACTGAAGGCGGGGCGAGTACCGAACTTGGTGTCTTTGAAAAACAACTTGGTTCGACGAAGTTCGTGACGATTTCAGAGCCAAATTTTGGAGAACTCTACGCCGGCGACGGGAGCGGTGATCATCGCCTGTATCAAGAAATCGCACTTGGATTTGGGGGATATAAGGCCCTTAAGTTGCTCGGAGTCCGCCCGGCCGTTATCCAGCTTAACGAAACGGCGACAATTTTCGCTGCCGTAGCCAGGCTCGATGAACTCTGTCGCAATGGTATGAATCTTTACGAGGCCATAGTGTATGTCAGAAAGCACACGCTGTATACAAATCACACGCTCGTGCAAGCCGCTGAAAGTGAGTTTACGCGCGAACAGTTTGCTAAGCTTGTCATGCCAAACATCACGAGTCCTGCCGTGCGGCACTGGCTAGACCAGCAGTTTGACCCGGCCGGTCACCTGCGTCTTAATGTGCTTGCCATAGAACTAACGGAGGCAAAGAATGGTGTCTCGAGGCTTCACGCCCGCGTGTGCGACTTCAAAGACAGTTCTGGCGAGCGGGTGAAGTTTCATGCAGTCACAAATGGTATCGATCTCAGCACATGGGTGCTCCCAGAGATTCTTTCGTCGTATTTTGAGCGTGGCATCATCGATAAGTTTGAGCTGACAACAGAAGACTATGCGGGGCGAATCCTCGAACTCAGCGGCCGCGATATACGAGAGCTAAAGAAACTGGCAAGAGTTCGGGCAAATGAATTGCTCGCGGGACGGAAAGACCAAAATGGGCAAACGCTACAGCTTCCAGAAGACGCGATAGTCTTTGACTTCAAGCGTCGCTTTGCTGACTACAAACGGCCATGGATGCCGTTTGAACGAGTTGATGAGCTCAAGAGTATCCTGACAAAGTTCAATGCTCATTTTGTGCTAGCCGGGAAAGTCTGGCTCGGTGATACACGCATGTACATGAAGCTTCAAGAGGTTTTGAAGCTGGTTGCTGAGGATGAAGTACTACGGGAGCGAGTCCACTATGTCCAGGACTATGATGAGGCACTTGGTAAAGCGCTTGCATTCGGCTCGGATGTGGCTATAAACGTGCCTATCATTGGGCTTGAAGCCTGCGGTACATCATGGGAAAAAGACATCGCGAATCTCAAGCTGCTTATATCGACAGCAGATGGTGGCGTTGCCGATGTTTCACCACTTGCGTGCCTAGAGGTGGCGGGTGCGACCTATGAGGATGAAGTTGATTCACTATATGAGCAGATGAGAGTGGCCGGCGAGGCCCTAAGGGATGAAGTGCAGCTGGAGAAAGCAGTGCACCGCCAGCTCATTGGGTATCTACCAATTATCTCTGGTGCGCGCATGATGAAAGAGTACCTGAGATTCCTATTTGATAAGTAGACGGTAGTATGTCGCTTATGGTATGATACTGGGGAACGAAAAGGAGAGTTAGTAGATATGGACAGGTATACTGATCGTGTAGCGCGACCAACTATGAATACGGGCGCGTCACCAGAGAAAAAAGAGGAGTCAGCTAGCGCACCGACAGCTGGGAAGCAGCTAGGCCAGTCATCTGGTGGTGGAAAGAAGAAGTACACCAAGAAGGCACTCATTGGAGTTGCTGGGCTGGTTGTGATTATTGGCTTACTTTGGTGGTTCTTCCTCCGTAACATTGGTATTCCGTCATATGTTGAAACAAATAAATATCAAGTTGTTTGTTTGCAAAGCGGGGAGTGCTACTTCGGCAAGATTACGGCAGTTAACTCTGATACGGTGCAGCTCAAGAATGTCTTTTATGTTCAGAAGACGACCAGCACCACGACTGACACCACCAATACGACGGCAAACGACAACAATCTTCAGCTTATCAAGCTCGGGAATGAAGTCCATGGACCAGAAGACATGATGGTTATCAACCGCTCTCAGGTGCTCTACATGGAAAACCTCAAGTCTGACGGCAAAGTTACACAGACTATCAATCAGTACTACGAGCAGAATAAGTAAGTTAAATAGAGCAGGGGGCGGCGCATGCTCGCAATCCGAAAACGACGGCTCAAGCGGCAATTATCTCTTCATGAGCGGAACCGCCGCCGTCGTTTTGCGAGGCGTATGGCTATAGCTATAGTTGTGATGATTTTCCTGTTTGCTGTTGCGGGGATTATTTATGCTTGGTATATGGGGAGAGACCCAGAGAACAGAGTAGTCGAAACAGGGGTGCCCACTACAACAAAAAAGACAATCGAGCCGTATCAGCCTCCGACCGATGCGGCAGTGTATATAGTGCTGGAGTCAATCACTACGCCAGTTACAATTGGTAACACGGCGACTATAACAATCAAGACAAACCCAAAAGCTGTATGTCAGATAACGTTCACGGTCGATAAGTCGCCTATATCGGACACTTCTTTGATACCTAAAACGGCTGATGAATATGGCTTAATCCAATGGTCATGGACGGTCAAAGCAGTCCCTGGCAAGTGGCCTGTTGAGACGACGTGTGCTAACGAAAGCGGTAGGTCTGGGTATTACAAGGCCGAGCTTGAAGTTGTGCGTTGAACTAGCGAAGAGAATGTATATATGCCGTCCACTGCTCGTCGTTCAGGCTGGTCGTCGACTTGATGAGGATGAGGAGGGAGTCCTTGGTCATTATTAATGATTGTGGGCCTTTGCTTGAGGTGCCAATATATACAACCGTATCGTCTACGGTGATGAACCGGTTTGCATTGTAGTTTGTTGCGAACTCCCCAAGTTTTGACTGAGTGTTGTCCTTAAAGTCATCGGGCAGGGGTTGTTCACTGACAATTATAGAGACCCCCTGGACGGTGTCCGTAAAGGCGTAGACAGGGTTATGCTCGGGTGGGCTAACCCGCGTCCAGTCCTTTTCTCCGCCATCGGGGGTTAGCGTGTCATACGTTGGCGTGCCTTTCTCGAGTGTGCCGGAAGCGCCGACGCTTGCCGCTGAAGTAGTCTCGGCAGTTTCCTCAGCAGGCCTCCCTTGGAATATATGCGGGCGGAGCCACAGAAATAACGCGACGCATACAAGCAGTACAACGACAAGCTGTATCCGAAGCCGGCGTTGTTTTCGCCAGAGAGTATATAGGTGGGTTTCGGGATTCTTCATAGGCTAATTTGTGTAATAAGGTGTATCATCAGGCATCTGAAGGCCACCGACAAATGTTCGTCCATGCATGAGCCGTTTCGCTGGGTCAGCGGTGAATTGAAGGGTCAAGTCGGTTATGGTTGGTCCGCGTGAGACGTCGTCAGGATAGCCAAATGCCTGGGAGCTGTCGACTGAGATATTGAAGTAGTAATAGCGCGCACAGTTTGTATTGGTGCCGCTGGCATCTTTCGGAGTATAGGCGCCTGGCAACATGAGCGTGACATTACCAAAGTTTGTTTCCTGGCCCCAGGTTGACATGGTACCTGATGCTGCGCACTGTACTGCGGCATTTGGGTTGGTCATAGAACGATATTTAACTTGCCAACGCGCGCCGATAGAGTTGTCGACACCGTTTAGTAGCCAGGCATTTGGATAGACGTCTGAGTCGGTATCAAACATGATAGAGTATTTTGCGACCTGTGGTTGTGTTAGAAGCGTTGTCTGCTGCGTAACCGGAGATGCATAGGCTGTTTGAATACCGCAGCCACCTCCCGTGACGTAAGCCTTTCCGTCATTGTATACAGCGGCATTGCCATAACGGGAGCCGCTATATCGTTGGTTCGTGGTATACCAAGCACCAACGCCTGTCGGATTATTGCCGCTTGCGATTGTTGTATTTGCGCTAATGGGCGCAACAAGAGTTGATGGGCTACAAACCGTGTCTGCGGAGCGGCCACCGAAAAGGTAGATATATCCGTTGACGGCAAACCCGTCACCACCGGCTACTGGATTCGGTAGGCTCTCTGAATACGTCCAGCTGCCCGTTATATTGCCGGCATTTGCTGGTACACTCACGCCACTGTCAATCTGAGCATACTGAGTGTCGCTGAGATAATTCGACCCATCATAGCCACCGAGTATGTAAAGGTTGTTCGCATAGGCGACTGCGGTTGCATTGCTACGCGCGACATTGAACGCTGTGCTGCTCGTTGTCCAGCTGCCAGTTATGTTGCCACCCGAGTTGAGTTGTGGGCTGACATATACCGTATTGGTTGCCGTATAGGAACCATAGCTTATGACGATTTCGCCGTCAGTGCCGGCTGTGCTCGCCGTGCTTGTTGAGCCGCCGCCACCAATGCCGGCCGTGCCGTTATAGGCTGCGTCCGTGTTATTACCTGGCGTTGTGCCCGAACCAGCCGTTTGTGTCGTGCTAGTACCGGTAACGAGACTGCTCCCACCACCACCGCCACCTGCGCCGCGGTTTGATCCAGTTGTCGCGCTCCCCCCACCACCACCA
>CAXYYW010000033.1:0-7663 GCA_964293235.1 uncultured bacterium
TGGTGCGGCTGGATTACGCGTTCCAGGTGTTTTCTGAACCCCCGTGACGGTGTAGGTTGCGCCCTTGAGACTTTTGAGGAATTTCTGTGCTTCGTCTTCGGTTTCGAATCGTTCAGGGAGCTCTGCCTTTATCTCTTCTCCGCCATGCGTAAAGATGGCGGTAACTTTGAACTGGAAATCGCTTTCGAAAGCGCGGATTTCGCGCTCACGCTCGACGAGCAGGCGGACGGCTGGACTTTGCACGCGTCCAGCGCTTTTGCCAACAGGACCTTTTTGCCAGACAACAGGGCTTAGTTCGAAGCCGACTATACGATCGAGTATTTGCCGGGCTTGCTGCGCTTGCACGAGGTGCATATCGACAGTTCGGGGATTTTTAACAGCGTCTTCTATAGCGCTTTTTGTGATTTCATGGAACACGATTCGGTTAGTTTTCGCTGGATCGAGTTTCAGGACTTCACAAAGATGCCAGGCTATAGCCTCTCCTTCGCGGTCTTCATCAGTTGCGAGCCAGACAGTGTCAGCTTCTTTGACGGCTTTCTTGAGCTCGGCTATGGTCTTTTTCTTATCAGAATCTATTTCGTACACGGTCGTGAAGCCATTGTTCACATCTATAGGCGGCGTGCCGTCTTTGGTCTTTTTCGCTATGGAGCGGATATGGCCAATACTAGAAAGCACCTTGAAATTGTTCCCAAGGTAACCTTCGATGGTTTTTGCCTTTGCTGGTGACTCGACGATTACTAAGTTACGACTCATGCACACTCCTTTTGTCTGTATGAGCACGTGAACACTGCATCGGCAGCTGGCTGATACGCGCCAAAGAATAGATTCCTCTATGCTGCGAAGCGTAGAAGTCTGTTGCCGTGCAGGTGCACGGGCGTAATTGGCAAAAGGGGTTTGTATGAATCGTTAAGCTCATGGTTTCCTTACAATATGGTAGCAGCAACCTATACTAGCACCAAAAACCGATTTGTAAATAAAAATCCCGCCCGTAACGGCGATTCTCCTCTTATAGTCTAGGTGGGGTGCGGCTGGGACGCGGAGACTCCGAAGGGTCCGTGCCCAACCCGAATGCACATCAGTGTGTGAGTAAGTGCAGCTCCTTGTGTCTCAGTGAAACATCGGGAACGCAGTTCCCAGGGGGATGAGCGCGAATGCTCCGAGGAGCACGGCGCCGATTGCACCCCAGACGAGGCGCGACTTCTTAATGCCTTTTCTCATTTTGCCTCCAGAATTGGCGTGATGATGACGCTTATCACGATTGTCACTCCAAGGCCAAGCAGGCCAAGGATGATGAACGACGCGATAAGCATCAAACGAGGGGCTAGGATTCGCAAAGCCTCTACCTTCCTGCTCGTGATGTGCGGTTGGGCGACCGCGCATCGAGGTGATGTTATGGTAGCCTAACTGTGTAATAGTGGCATAAAAGTCATGATGAGTCAATCAATTTCCCCTGTTAAGCTCAGGGTTGACGAGCTATAAGCATAGGCGTATAACGGAGGGTAAGCTGTAAAACTGCGAGACAAAAACAGCGTGGATTAAACAAAGGGGGCTACGATGACAGATAGACTTGAATTTGGAGGGACTCCAGAAGAATTAACCGGACTCGGCAATTCTCGTCGTCGTAGACATTTTATTGATGGGTCTCAGCAGCAGCAGAGACTTGAGCAAGCACCAGGTACAATAACTCAGTACCTTGCTGAAGTTGGCGCACCTGTAGTCCGAGCTACCACGGCAGTGAATGGCAATGTTAAGCCTTGGAACCCAGGTCCTCCGCTGCCTGAGCAGCTCTGGCCGGGTGATAGGCGTTATTGACCAGTAGAGAGTTATAGCGACCAGTGATTTGCTCCAAGTGGGCGGATGACACCGCGGAGCTCGAGCATTGTCATGCTGGTTGAAAATGCTGCTGGGCTGAGTTTGGACTTTTTCTGCAATTCTTCCCCGTCGCTCAAACCAGATGCTATGAGGTCGAGTATTGTCTGCTCCTCTGGTGTTTCGGCGAGCAGAAGCTGCTGTTTTGGTGCGTTTTTAAGCGGAGCGAAGCGCTCGACGAACGCGTCTATGTCGACTATGGGTGTCGCGCCCTGCTCGATAAGTTTGTTACACCCTGCGCTTGACGGGTTCGTGATATTTCCCGGCACGGCGTAGACGTCCCGCCCCTGTTCGAGCGCGTGCATGACGGTGTTCATAGTGCCACTACGAGCGGCGGCTTCGGCAACTATGACGGCGTCGGCCAGACCCGAGACGAGGCGGTTTCTCTCGAGGAACTGATGTGCGAGCGGTGGCGTACCGGGGCTATATTCACTTATGATAGCGCCGTCTTTTTCGAGTATTCGCACAGCAAGCTGTCGATGGCTTGTTGGTCTTACGAGGTCAACCCCGCTTGCGAGAACGGCGACAGTCCGTCCGCCGACGTTGAGCACGCCTTCGTGGGCGATACCATCTATGCCGAGGGCAAGACCGCTGACTATGACCACGCCCCGCTTTGCCAGTTTCTCAGCAAGCTCCAGGGTAACTGCCCTACCATAGGGTGTAGGTTTACGGGTCCCTACGATAGCGACAGCTGGCCCGGAAATCGCTGGATTACCGATAGTAAAGAGTGTTTTGGGAGGGTCTGGAATAGTGGCCAACTTACCTCCAAAACAGGGGTCAGAAACGCTTATGCTATTGATTTTCATATAAATTGTGTTAAAATGTATTGACTTTATGCTAATTACGTGCTAATATACGTGATGTATTGATTGATTTATCAGTCAAACGCACCTTATACCCCCATTTTAACAAATGAAGAATTTGTTAGGCGGTCTAGTGAAACGCCTGTAAGTTTTCTACCCTCCACTTCCAGGCATACATGTTTCACTGACCTCTAACCCCTTTAACCCCCAGATTTCTCTCTGCGAGTAGTCTGGGATCCCGTTCAAACGTGGACTATACAGTAGTGTGAAAGCAGGCGTACTTGAGCCAGTTTAAGCCTTGTAGCGCTTCCATGTGGGGTGGGTTGAAGGGACAAATGACGACACAGCGATGCCCACCCTTGCTGTGTCGTCTTTTGTTTTCAGGTTCAGGACAAACCTGCGGTTTTTCCTGACGCTTCGCTGGGCTTTTCCCTTTAGTTATAAAAACAACCACGAAGTGAATTCGATGGTTGTTTTTGATTAAATTTTCGCACCCCTGTTAGATGAAATGAGTGAACAGTAGTATAATCAGCTCATGAGCCAGATATATGATATGTACCGTATGGTTAAGATTGTCCAGAAAGAAGTGCGGAGGATGGACAAGCTTGAACCCCAGCCCATCAAAGACGTAGGTGCTGATGTCTGGCATCCTGCAACTGCGAATGTAAAGAAAAGATTCATAAGACATAGACCATGGCTCGTTGCCACAGACGCTGCACACACGGTCGCAGACTGCATTGAAGAAAAGTATCTCCGAGGAGAAACCCTGCAAGATTCGTTCGGCAACCCCATGGACGCACTCTGTATTTTGAAGAATGGCAGAAAATTAGTTGAAAAAACTTGGTTTGTCTTCCCAACGGGTCTCTGGGGTGCTTGGTATGGCGATAATGGGAAGACGTTCATTATCTTTATGACAAGCATCGTTACCCTACTGGCAGCAATTGTGGGACTTCTCGCCAAAATAATATTCTTTGATGCATAAACAAACACGGGGCCTTTGTATTACCAACAAATATAGACTACTCTGATTATTCGAGCAGGGTTACTTTTGAGCTCGGCAGCTTTTGCAAATTCCTTGCAATTCTATATGGTGCGCGGTGAGTTCGTAATCGTGAGCGCTGGCGAGCTTGTTTATAAGCTTTTCAAGTCGCGGTGTGCGCTCGAGGTCAACGAGTTCGCCGCACTTGATACAAACCAGGTGATGATGATGCTCTCTGAAGGGCTCAGCAAGCTCGTAGCGCTGCTTAAAGCCGACTTGGACGATCTCGACTATCCCCAGTTTTGTGAAGAGTTGAAGCGTGCGGTAGACGCTTGTGCGCTCGGCAAACTTACTTGCTCGCAGGATTTCCTGTAATGTGAGGGGTTGTTGCCGTCCGTTGAGTATAGAAAAAACGTCACGGCGTGGTTCAGTAAGACGAAGGCCATGGTCCCGAAAGAAAGCTTCGAGGCGTTCCATATGTTGCAAGTATACGCCTAGTTGCAACATATTTGCAACAAGCTGAGCGTATGCGCTATGATATTTCCCTATATGAGAGGACAAAATAAATGAATTATTGGTACATGGTCATGGCTATCATAGCCGGGAGTGCCATCTCTCTTGTCGGTGGCGCGACGATATTCTTGACGAAGAAGCGGCGAGCGCATGCAATAACTATTGCCCTGCCCTTTGGAGCCGGGGCGCTACTCGCGGCGGCATTTTTTGATTTGCTACCGGAAGCGTTTGATATGGGTGACCCGCAAGTGTTGCTTGTCTGGGCACTGGCTGGTTTTTTGGCGTTTTTCCTCATGGAGCGGAGCGTGACATGGTTTCACCACCATCACGAGCACATGATGGGTGTAAAGAACAATTCTCAAGGGATAATGGTGATGATTGGCGATTTGCTCCACAATATGATTGACGGTGTGGCTATAGGGGCGGCATTTCTGGTGAACCCCGCCAGCGGCCTCATAACGACCCTTGCTGTCAGCGCGCACGAAATACCGAAAGAGCTTGGGACATTTGGCATATTGCTCTCTCGTGGCTGGAAGGATAAGAAGGTGATGCTCGCAAATATTGCAACAGCTGTCGGAACGCTTGTGGCGGCCAGTGTAACATTTTGGCTCGGGGCGACGGTCCAGCTGCCTGTTGCACAGCTCCTTGCGTTAACAAGCGGGTTCTTCATATATGTTGCAGCGAGTGATATCATACCCGACATCCACGAACAGCCACATAAGGTCGGCACTATGCAAGCAGCTGTGCTCGTGGTTGGCGTGTTGTTTGTCGGTCTCGCAGTGCACCTGCTGGGTGTTTAACGGTCTGTAGTTACTTTTGTTGGTTCAAATGAGCCCTCAAGAAATTTATCTATTTGTGTAACAATATGCGGCAGCACGGTTTCGGCCAGCTGCTGCTTTTCTTTGGGAGTGAATTTGCCAAGAACAAAGTCAGCTGCGTCCATAAAATCGGCGAGGTCGTTGTGGATGCCGACACGGAGGCGCTTTGTGGTGTGGCCGAGGTGTGCATTCATGGACTTGATACCGTTATTGCCTGCGTCGCTCCCCTTTTCGCGGGTTCTGAGCGTCCCAAATGGCAGCGCGAGCTCGTCGTGGATGATGAGGATGTCTTCTGGCGGGATTTTATAGAAGTCGGCAAGAGTGCGGACTGATTCGCCGACCAGGTTGTAGTACGTTGTCGGCTTAACGAGGAGTGCGGTTTTATCTGGCAGTTCAGCGACAGAGGCTTTGAACTTGTCTTTGCGCTGCCACGCTACTACCTGTTCTTTCGCGAATGCGTCGACCACAAAAAATCCGGTATTGTGCCGTGTGCCATCAAATTTTGTCTCTGGGTTCCCCAGGCCAACGATAAGCTTCATACTACTAGTGTAAACCATTGACAAAGTATGACATTAGTGATATCATATAAATATGATGATACGTATTTCTCCGTTTGTATTCTCAGAGAGTGCGGAGGCTGGCTCGTTGAGGCCTGAGGAGGCTGATTTCCTAGCTGTAGACGCCGCGGCATCAGGCGCTCACGGGGAATTAGATCCCGCATCGGTGAACTCTCGACTTGACGAGCTTATGTCATGTGATACTTTTGCACTTCGAGGGGATGCGAACCGCCTTGTCGGTACTCTTGCGCTATATTCTCGACCGGATGATGTTTTATGGCTTGATGCTATTGCAGTTCGAAGGGGTTTTCGCTCACACGGTTTAGGATCAACCGCGCTCAGCTGGATTGAGTCTAGGGCTCAAGAAGAAGGCAGACTTTCCGTACAGGGTAACGCATTGGCGAATCCCATGTCGCTCGGTTTTTATGCAAGAAACCGATATGAACAAGACGGGCCAATATGTGACAGATTCGTACTTGTTCGAAAATCCCTGAGAGGCTGACGCGCTTTTTACCGGAAGCCCAACAGGGCTAAGTATGAAGGCTAAGAGTGTTTTTTGATATACTATTGCCACACTGTAATATTGGGAGAAATGAAGATGCCAATAATTGAAGTCGGAGTTGATGTTGATACGCTTATACGGCTCGATACGACGGCGGAAAGATTAGGCGTGCCGATAGAACAAGCTTGTGCGTATGCGCTTGAGGTATTGGCTGCATTGGACAGGGTTGCCAACATGTCAAAAGGTGGTGAGCCCGAGATTGAACTCGTAGATTTCAAGCCAGGTCGCACGATGATAGTTGCACAAGAAGAACTTGCTGCTTAGGCTATTTTTTCTCTTGTCGGAAGCTGAACATGATTGGGGTGCCGCTGAAGTCGAATGTCTCGCGGAGCTGGCGTTCAAGGAAGCGTTTGTAACTCCAGTGGAGGAGCTTCAGGTTGCCACCGAAGATAACAAACCATGGCGGGCTTGTGTCGGTTTGGACCATGTAGCGAAGCTTCGGGAAGGTGTTCTTGAGCCCAGCTGGCGGATGCTTTGCCAGGCATTCTTGTAGGACTTTATTGAGCTCAACAGTCTTTATAACCTGTTTTCTACGTGCGTCGATATCACGGGCGATGTCGAATAGTTTCGTGACGTTCTGCCCTGTTACAGCACTTGTAAAGATAAGTGGCGCCCACGGCACGAAAGCGTATTCGTGAGCTATACGTGGTGCAAGATCGTCTCTGGTGTAGGCGTGTTTTTCTTCTGCTTCATCCCACTTGGTCACGACAAGCACGAGGCCTTTTCCGGCCTCTTTTATAAGTCCAGCAAGCTTCTGGTCCAGGTGGGCGTTCAGCTCGTTCACGTCCATAAGAAGCAGGCATATGTCTGCTTCGTCTATGGCGGCGAGCGTGCGGAGGACTGAGAATTTCTCTATGCCCTGCTCTTGTTTGCCGCTTCGGCGCACGCCGGCGGTGTCGAGTAGTTCGACGGTTTTGCCGTGGTATTTGACACTGTCACGGTTAACGTCGCGGGTTGTCCCCGCGATATTGGCGACGATAGCCTGCTGTTTGCCAGCAAGTGTGTTGAAGAGACTGCTTTTGCCGACATTTGGCCGGCCTATAAGGGCGATTTTGAGCGTATCATCGTCGGGTTCATCGTCACGGACTGTGGGTAGATTTTCTAAGATGTGGTGGGTAAGTTTTGCAACTCCACGGTTGTGCTCTGCACTGGTGAGCGCGATATCTTTTATGCCGAGGCGCTTAAATTCATCGGCTGGCAGGCTGCCTTTCAGGTCGGTCTTGTTAACGACCAAAATAACTGGCTTCTTACTCTTCAAAGCAGTTTTCGCAATACGTCGGTCTTGGTCGCTTGGGTACAGCGTACCGTCGACGACGACGAGTATAATGTCGGCAAGCTCTGTCGCTTCAGCTATCTGGTCCTGGATGCTTGCTTCAAATTCATCTTCGGCAGGCTTAAGCCCGGCAGTGTCGACAAGCCAGTAGGCCTTGTCGCCTGCTACAATCTTACGAACGACATTATCCCGAGTTGTACCAGCCTCACGCGCAACAATCGCCTCCTGGGAACCATAGAGACGGTTAAAGAGCGAGCACTTGCCAACGTTGGTCTGGCCGACGATAGCG
>CAXYYW010000034.1:0-7646 GCA_964293235.1 uncultured bacterium
GGCTTTAACACCCCTAACGATTTAGCAAACCGTCCCCTTCAGCCACTTGGGTACTCCTCCTCGTCGGCGTTCGCTTCAGATTTCGTTTTCAAACTTGTTTGAAAAGCTCCAATCTTTCGCGCCGCCTCCTCTGCGGTTTTCGCTATAGCCTGCGGCGTAGCTCAAACCGTTGAGAACAAAGAACAGAGACAATTGTAACAGATAGAGGGGTGCTGAGCAACGACGAGAAAGAACTTGGCTTTCTCAGCATATTTGCAGCTGCAAATATGCTATAATTTTTCCTGCCAAACCAACTCCGAGGAGAGGTGACCGAGTGGTTGATGGTACCGGTCTTGAAAACCGGCGTGGGGTCAAACCTACCGTGAGTTCGAATCTCACCCTCTCCGCCATGAAAATTGACGACCATCTGGTCGTCTATTTTCATGATGAAAGTTGATTTGAGCTCAATCTCCCCTTTCCATTACCTAAGGCGCTAATGGTATAATCGGATTATGAATCAAGAGCCGGAACAACAACCAGCACAATCTCAGGCGCAACCCTCTGGCGAGTTGCCACAGGTTCCTTCCGTTGCTGAGACCCCTCAGGCTGTTGAAGCACCTCTTGACCAGACGGCCCAGACGGTTGCTGAGCCAGCACCGACCTCTGACGCCCCGCTGGCATCTGAACCCATGGGACGGCCACAAACCATGCAAGGAAATGGTTTCGAATGGCAGGCTTCAGAATACGTTGAGCATGAAAAATCAGCGAAGTGGTTTATTGTGCTTATTGTCGTTGCGCTCGCACTTGCTGCGCTCGCAGTGTTTTTGTTGAAAAACTATACCTTTGCTATCTTGATAGTCGTTATGGCCGTGGCTGTAGCAGTATGGGCAAAGCGCCCAGCAGCGGAAATGCAGTATCAGCTTGATGCCTCGGGCGTATCCGTCAACGGCAAGCATTTTGCTATGCACGACTTCAGGGCTTTTGGGGTGTTGCAAGATGGCGGTATTTATGCGGTCACGCTCCTGCCAACTAAACGATTCTCGCCAGGGGTAACAATTTATTTCCCTCACGAGCTTGGTGAGCAAATTGTTGACATGCTCGGTATGGCGCTTCCAATGGAGGATATGCAGCCCGACTGGATAGATAAGCTGACTAGAAAATTGAATTTTTAGCGGCTTCAGCAGTTGTCTACCTCTGGAAAATGTGCTACACTACTCCCTGCTCTTCCCTTGAATTTGAAGAGCTCGTTCTTGACAATCCGAAGTACGCCGAAGGCTATACTGAGGATTGAAAGGAGGAAACGACGTAGAGTGAGCGGTTTTTCGACTCGTTCGAAAACCAGCGCTCAGAGTCGGTTCCGACGCGCACCCGTAGTTCAGCTGGATAGAACGTCGGCTTGCGGAGCCGAAGGTCGTGTGTTCGAATCACGCCGGGTGTACCATAGAAAAAAGGTCAGTTCTCTGGCCTTTTTTCTATGGTTTGTACTGATGTGATTTGAACACACGACAGGGATTTGCGGAGCAAATACCGTAGTCGTGCTGTTCGGCGTAGTGAGCAAAGGAAGCGAAAGCTTGCTTTCGACCCTTCGTGAACGGAGGAACGGAAGCGGAGCTGGAGCGATATCACGCCTCATCTCTACGCTACGCTTCGCCGAATCACAGAGAAACAGCTTCTACTTTAGTGATGCACCGAAATCGCGAGTCCAAATGGCAGCGTCGATAAGGTACCAGATGCCAACTCCGCCAAAGGTTATGAGCTTGAGCACACCAAGACCGAATTCGCCTTTATAAAAACGGTCAGCTCCTATAACACCAACGACCCAGCTGAGCACCATGCCAAAGAGCAAATATTGTGATTTTTTATCCATAGAACCCCCTTTGTTATATCTCATAGTGTAGCATAAATATCTCGAGGCGGTTTGTAATAAAATAACCCACGTACGGTGGGCATTTCGTGGCGGAGTGGGAGGGATTCGAACCCTCGATGAGTTGCCCCATACCGCTTTTCGAGAGCGGCCAGTTCAACCACTCCTGCACCTCTCCGTGGTTGCTTACACATTTTAACAGATGTACAGTGTATACTAAAGCCATGCAAGATTCACTATTTACGAAGATTATTAAAGGGGAGATCCCTTGCCATAAGATTTATGAAGATGAAAAGACATTAGCCTTCCTTGATATCTTCCCGGTTGCTGAGGGGCACACACTGGTCATACCAAAGAAGCAGGTTGAATTTGTGTGGGATTTGGAAGATGAAGATTATGAGGCATTAATGAACTCGGTAAAAAAGGTTGCTTTACATTTGAGAGAGGCCAGCGGCAAGAAGCACGTTGGTGTGAAGATTGTCGGTGTAGATGTCCCCCACGCTCATGTACAGCTTATCCCCTTTGATGATTCGTCAGAAATGTTTCGTTCGCAGCGAAAAGACGAAGAGCCTGATCACGAAGAACTGGCACGCGTTGCTGAGAGATTACGGCTTAACTAGTTCGCCTTTTAACTTTTCTATAAGGGGCACAGGAGCAGGGTCAACACCGTTTAGTATGCCGAGATATGCGCTGACGTAATCGGCGAGTATATTGCTCCAGATGAACTGCTCGAGCATCGTCTCGCCCTCTAGATTTACTTCAATCTCTTTCGGTCTTAAGCCGCTCAGGAGGCGGTTAGATATCTCGAAACGTTTTGCGATACGTGGATCATCAAAGCTTGAGCGCAGATCAAACACGGCAAACGGCTTTTCTATGGGGTGAGATGCCCATCCCATAAACTCATTGTGGTTAAATTCACTATATTCATCGCACCACGCGGTATTTTTGGCAGACTCGTTGATAGCAATCTTCCACTTGTAAGCGGCAGAACGGAAGCGAGGGCCGGCATATATGACCGGTGTTTTGCCAGCGCAGTGCCAAGCCAACTGCTTTGCAACATTATCTTTGAACGGCACGTCGACACCCCAGACTCGATGTACTTCAGCGAGGTTGTGAGCCGCTGCTTCAAGCTCAAGCAGGACGGCCTTGTCAATGATGCCGTAGGCTATGAAGAGCTCGAGAAACGCGCGAAGATTCGTCGCGAGGAACATCCGTGGCGTGACGCCGTCATATGGCATGATAACGTGGGGTAGTTTCCCGGCCTCAGCAATCTCTACCAGCTTACCTTTTCCGGCTGCGATAGCTATGTGGGCACCTTTGCTTTTGGCGTCCTCATAGGCCGCAATCGTTTCCTCGGTGTTGCCAGAAAAACTACAGGCTATCACAAGGGTCTTTTCGTTAACATAGCTTGGCAGCACATAATCCTTTACTACCTGGAATGGAACTGGCAGATCAAGCCAATCTCTGAGCATATCGCCTGCAAGCGCTGACCCACCCATGCCTGCGACAACGATGTGCTCAAAGCGTCCTGGTTGCTCGGGCACATTTTTTACCCCCAGCGCCTGTACGAGGAGCTTCGGCTCATCCCCTGCCATGCCAAGGGCGTTTTTTGTGTCGCGTTGTTTGATTTGATTTAAGTCGTCGAGTATATCCATAATTATAAGTATACTGCATAACCATAAGCTTTACAGATACAGACAGTGCACTTCTTTGAAGTGCACGAAACGAAAGTGAGCTTTAGGGGGAGGAGGTGCTCCTTCATATTTACTCTGGAAGAGCGCCGGAGGGGTGAGCCCCTCCTTTGGACTATCTATACAAAAATTCTTACGCTTATGATATGCTGGAACCAAGCAATAAATTGACTAAAACAGGGGTGGGTATGGATATAACAGCACCAGGACAGGCACCGGCGACCGATGATCAAGAGCTCGCGAAAGTGCTTGAGAGCATGAATAATAGTCTGACGACAGCACCAGCGGGGCCGGTTGCTGCTCCAGATGAGCCTGCGGACACAACGCCAGATGATGATGGTCCTGTGCCGGCTGCCCCCGCTCCAGAGCCAGAGCCGGTTGTCGAGCCTGTTGCAGCGCCCGTTATGCCAGAACCCGCTATGGCGCCAGTTGCAAGTGCGCCGGTCGCAGTCGACGGCAATCTCGATGCCATCAAGAAAGATGCTCTGACAGAGCTTCGCCCACTTGTCGATAAGCTCAATCTTTCACCGGAAGACAAATTCGACACGTTACTCCTTATCATTCGCTCAACAGATGACAAGTCGCTCGTTCCGCAGGCGCATGAAGCCGCAAAGATGATAGAGGATGACAGCCGCCGTGCTGAGGCGCTTCTGGATGTTATTAAAGAAATTGACTACTTCTCAAGTAATGGGACACCCACGGCGTAAAGCGGTCGGTTTCCCACCGGAACTCGCGGGGTGAACCCGCGTTTTCATTTGCACGAAAACCATTCCTGCTCTTCCGAAACACAAAAACAGAGGCTAGAGGCCTCTGTTTTTATTTCCCGTATCGGCAGTTTTAGTACATGCCCATGTCGCCGCCTGCTGGTGCAGCGGGGGCTTCTTTTTCAGGAATGTTTACCACAAGTGCGCCCATAGTCATGGCAGTTGCGGCTATAGAAACTGCGTTCTGGATAGCCTGCTTCGTGACCATAACTGGGTCTATAACACCGTCAGCCTTCATGTCGACGACTTTCTCGGGTGAGTTCACATTGACGCCAAAGCCTGGCTTGGCAGCCTGAACTTGGGCGAGAAGTGCTTCTGCATTAAGTCCAGCGTTCTGCATGAGCTGGCGGAATGGCTGGTAGAGTGCCTCGCGGAGTAGCCCTGTGCCTGCATCTGAGCTCTTTAGAGCGTCAGCGAGGTTTACAAGTGTTACGCCACCGCCTGGCACGATTCCTTCGGCGAGAGCGGCTTTTGTAGCTGCAACGGCGTCGTCGACACGGAACTTCTTCTCTTCTATCTCGGTTTCGGTTGCTCCCCCGACTTTGATAACCGCAACCTTGCCTGAGAGCGCAGCGGCTCGCTTGTCGTAGTTCTCTTTGTCATATTCGCTCGTCGCAGCAGCGGCCTGTGCCTGAATTTGCTTGATGCGGTCTTTTACATCACTTTCAGCGCCTGAGCCTTCGATAATAGTCGTTTCGTCCTTGCCAACTATAACTTTGCGAGCAGTACCGATAACTTCGAGCCCAGCGTTTTCAAATGTCAGGCCACGCTCTGAGCTGATGACAGTTGCGCCGGTGAGGGTTGCGATGTCTTCGAGGATATCTTTACGGCGGTCGCCGAAACTTGGAGCTTTGACGGCGATAGTGTTGAACACGCCCTTGAGCTTGTTGAGTATCAGTACGCCAAGAGCTTGTCCCTCGACGTCTTCAGCGATGAGCACAACGTCTTTCTTGCCTGCTTGAGCGAGTTTCTCGAGAATAGGCAGAAATTCCTGAACAGAACTGACTTTACCGTCGGTGATGACGATAGCTGGTTTTTCATATGAAGCTTCCATGCGGGCTGGGTCGGTAACGAGGTATGGACTGACATAGCCGCGGTCAAACGTAAAGCCTTCAACAACCTCAGATTCCATATGAAGCCCCTTGCCTTCTTCGACGGTCACAACACCATCCTTGCCGACTTTCTCTATGACGTCAGCAATAAGTTCGCCGATAGCTTCGTCGCCAGCCGAGATACTTGCAACCTCAGCGACTTGCTTGCCAGTGACTGGCTTTGCGAGACTGTCGAGACTTGCGAGCACTTTCTCGCCAGCCACTTCAACTTCTTTGCGAAGCTCCATGGGATTGTGACCCGCTGCGATAAGGCGATTTGCTTCTTTCAAGATGTTGTATGTCAGAACCGTGACAGTTGTCGTGCCATCACCGGCAGATTTATTCATCTTTGTTGCGGCTTGCTTTATAAGCTCAGCGCCGACTTTATAGCCGAGTGTCGCGTCATCGTTTTCAGGCAAGTCGACACTTTCAGCAACTGTTACGCCGTCGTGGCTGATAGTTGGTGCGCCATACCCCTTCTGGATAACCACGTTGCGTCCTTTTGGACCCATTGTAACTTTTACAGCGTCATAGAGTGCCTGGGCACCGCCGAGAACGCGGGTGCGGGCATCATCATCGTAAAAAATCTTTTTTGCCATACTACTCCTTTCCCTACGCGAGTTTTGCGAGGACGTCTTCCTCTTTTACTATCAAATATTCAACGTCATTTACCTTCAGCTCAGTTGTCGTATATTCCTTAAAGACGACCTTGTCGCCCTTCTTGACTTGCTTCACGTCAGGACCAACCGCCTCAACGGTCGCGTATGCCGGTTTTTCTTTGGCATTGTCTGGCAAGTAGAGGCCGCTAACGGTCTTCGCTTGGGCCTTTTCGCGGACAGCCACGATACGATCTGCCAGAGGTGTAATAGGTGTACTCATAGTGTCCTCCTTTAACTAGTAAGAACATTTTACCTGAAATAATTAGCACTCGTCAACTGCGAGTGCTAAGGTACCTCAGGACAAACCTACGGTTTTTCCTGACGCGCGGGCCCGTGCCCCGTGGGGCAACGGGTCCGGCTGGGCTTTTCCCTTAGTTATAAAAACAACCACGAAGTGAATTCGATGGTTGTTTTCACTTTCGTCAAATAATTACCACTCGATACGGAGGGAATAGGTCTTGGTCTCACCTGGAGCGAGCTGTTCGTCAGGACTTTCAGGTTCAAGGAAGCGATTGCCGCCAAAGGTTGGCTCGACACAGACGTACGGGCCGAGTTGGTCTGTCCATATCGCCCAGGTTGTAAGGTTCTCTGGCGTTAGTACGACGCGCTGATTACCGGCCACAAGCTCTGCAGAGTTAGCCTCAATGTACTCGGTACCTTCAATTTCACTGAGTTCGTAGCGGGTGCCATTTACGAACACTTTCTTTTCAGATGGATCAACGGCAAAGTAGGGATGGAATCCTGGCGCGACGCGCATAGTTTCGCTGCCACGGTTCGTAAGAGCTAGCTCTGTGAGGAGTGAGCTGCTTTCAAGCCGGTATGTAAGGATCGCGAAAAGGCCAGCGTAGCCCTGCCCGGTAGATTCGAGACTAAGCACTGCTGTCGATTCTTCTTGGGTGACAACCATCCACGCAGATGTCCGCCCAAAGCCGTGTTGTGCAAGCCCGCTCTCGCCGCCTGGGCCGAAGTTTGGCAAACAGACGTGCATGCCACCGCGAGCTTTGAGCTCTCCATCGGCATTTTTAAGGTCAGAGCGCGGAAATAGTATCTGTTCACTTCCGACACCAAGCTCACCAAGCCATGCCCCGCCGTCAGGGTTGATGACGGCGTGAGCTGCGCTATGCGTGAGTGTAATCATCTACGAAACCCCGAGAATACCACGGAGAACCCAGTTGGTGTCCTCGTGATTTGTCACTTCTATGGTGTCCATCCCCATCTCTTTGACGGGGTAATCATTGCCACCTGGCTGTAGCTTATCTCCGATGAACAGAATTTCGTCCATCTTGTAGTTAGTTTGCTCCATGAGTTGACGCATACCGTATGCCTTATCAATTCCCGGCATTGTTATGTCGACACTGGTCGTGCCACCTATGCCAATTTTGATATTTATGTCCGCGAGTTCAGGGGTGATAAGCTCAACGATTTTCTTACGCTTTTCTTGATCTGGATCCCATGCGTACTTATCTTCAGGCGTTGCCCACTGACCGAGAGCGGAGTAGGTTATTTGGCTCCCCCTGTTTTCAATAATTTCTCCGGTTGGATTTTCGCACCAATACCCTAGGCTTTTCACAGCTTTCACTAAAGATGCGGTTGTTTTT
>CAXYYW010000035.1:0-7617 GCA_964293235.1 uncultured bacterium
ACCGTCCGGACCAACTGTGACTCCTGCGTGTGGGCCGACAATTGTCACCGGCTGATCATTCAAGCAAACTGACGTTCGTATTTGCTCCCAGTTTCGTCCCGGGCTGAAGGCTGCGTAGCTACTGGCAAATGGTATCTTGCCCATGGCCGCCATACCAGACGCAACCGTGACGAGGTTCTGTTCTGCCACGCCAATTTCAACAAACCGCTCAGGATGCGCCTCTTTGAAGATGTGCATTTGGGTGGATTCTGTCAGGTCGGCACAAAGCGCTACAACCCGCAGATCTTCATCGCCAGCCTGCTTGAGACCCTTGCCAAAACCTTTACGGATGGCCTCAGTTGGAACATCGGCCTGACCAATTTTGTCACTCAAGTACAATTCGCTCATTGCTTTTCTCCTTCGGGAAGAGCAGCCGGAGCGGCGACTTCATGTCGCGCCCCGCGCGATGAGAAACCCTGAAAGGGTGTCTTATTTCCTTCGCTCATTGGTGTTCACTCCGTATCTTACCGTCGAGGGTTCGCAGTTTCTTCAGCGCTTCTTTGGCTTGTTCGCTGTTTGGCGGCATACCATGCCAGTGGTAATCGTACTCCATAAAATCCACGCCTTTGCCTGGTATGGTGTGAGCAATGATAACGCTCGGCTGATTTGTGATAGCCCGTGCCATAGCTGCGGCATCTATAACACTCTCTATATTGTTTCCATCGACTTCCTGAACATGCCAGCCGAAGCCTTCCCATTTGCCTCGGAGGTCCTCAAGCGGCATCACGTCTTCCGTGCTGCCGTCTATTTGGATGTTATTGCGGTCGATAATGGCTATGAGGTTAGACAGCTTGTACTTGCCAGCAAACATTGCGGCTTCCCAAACATTGCCCTCGTCTAGTTCCCCGTCGCCCATCATGACGTATACCCACTGGCTTGGTTTTTCGTCGATGTGCTTCATGACATACGCCATGCCAGCGCCCTGACTCAGGCCTTCACCAAGCGGACCACTCGTCGTTTCAACGCCGGGTAGTTTTGTCCGTTCCGGGTGCCCCTGTAACCGTGAACCAAGTTGACGAAGTGTCATGAGTTCCTCGACTGGAAGATAGCCCGCCCGAGCCAGCGTTGCATAGAGAACGGGGTTCGTGTGACCGTTGCTAAGCAAGAACCTGTCACGACCATCCCATTCTGGCTTTGTCGGGTCATGCTTTAAAATGTTGAAATACAGCGCCGTAAAGATGTCCGCCATCCCAAGAGGCCCAGCACTGTGCCCGGAACCAGCATGCTCAAGCATGCGAATAATATCCTGTCGGATTGTATTCGCCATCTCCTCCAACTGCATCAGTGACATCTGCCCACTCATCTGGTTCTATTTTAGCACAAGCACTAAGCTACGAGCGAGACGAGTTCGTGGTACACGTCAGCCGGATTATCCGCATGCCTAAGTGCCCCGCCGACGTTTATGACGTCTATGCCCGAACCAGCGAGTAATACGACATTGCCCTTGTTTGCCCCGCCGTCCCAGCCTATTTCTATATGAGCGACTTCTTGGTCAAAAATATCATCACGCATGGCGCGTATTTGGGAGACTTTATCGAGCGCCGCCAGTTCCGCGACCCCGTCGCCACCGAGCTCACCGCCAAAGACGAGGACATGGTCGGCTATTTCTATAAGTTCGCGCGCGTCTTCTACGTTTGTTGTTCGAAGCAGCGCAACACCGGCTTTGACGCCAGCTTCTTGAATTTCTTGCATGATTTCTGGCAAGTCACCGTGAGCTTCGGCGTGAATGATTATCATATTTGGACGCTTTAAAAGCAGTTCGCGGACTGCCTCCTCTGGGTGCAAATACATGAGGTGTATGTCCGCCTTCTTCCCTTCGGGCCACCAGACATGGTCGGGTATTGTATTGTGATGCGGGGCGAACTGGCCATCCATGAGGTCTATCTGTAGCCGTGGCGCAAGCACACCAAGCCGTTGCATCATTTCAGTAAACGCCTCGGGGCTATCGCTCGTCGGCATTATAGTCGGGCAAATAATCGCCATGGAGCGCTACTTCCTTTTCGCGAACAGTAACCCAACCAACATGCGTATCGACATAACAAGCAGCGCCCCTATGAGGCTAATAACTCGAATCTTATTGCCATCTGACCCCATAATGATAAGGCTTGGGACAACAAACAGCGCGGCGAGTGCAAGGTCACTCATCATAACAACCCAGCGGTCAACAACCGGGCTGAGTGGCAAAGCACGAGCGGCTGTCACATAGCCACCGTCGAGGAGTATGAGTGTTGCCAGGCCAAACACGAGGAAAATTATCTCTGTATCTATATACGATGAGGTTGAATCACCAGACAAATTGGCGAGAAATGCAAATACAATAAGAACGCTGACGAGCAAGAACCGCGCCGCCGTGCCCCAGTAGGACACAGACCCGAGCAGGCCGTGTACCGTCAGTTTTGATGTAGAGTTTTTCTGTTTTTTCTCAGTCATACGCATTACTATAAAGAGCTTTAGCTTAACTCGTCAAGTTGACGATTGCGGCGCACGTAGCGCGCCGCGCCAGCAAATGGCGTTGAAATCCATGTATCGACGACATCTTTCCAGAGCTCCAGGTCATCGCCTGGGGCGTCGAGCAGCCGTGCGGGCAAACATAGAACATTCGCGTCGTTGTCATCGCGACTCTCTTTTGCTTCTTGTGGCGTGGAGACAACCACAGCGCGAATTCCCTTGAAGCGATTTGCCGCCATAGCCATGCCCTGTCCACCGGTGCAAATGAGTATTGCTCGTGGGTCATCTTTTTCTTCTTCACCGGGTACTCGCACTGCCGCCTGCGCTACAAACTGCGGAAAATCGTCATGTGGGGCGAGCTCCGTGTCGCCAACGTCCTCAAAATCATACCCACGCTTCGCGAGGTATGCTTCAAGCTTCTCTTTCAAGTAGTAACCGCCGTGATCCGAACCAAGAAATAGTTTCATACGCCTCCTTATTGGATGCTTTTTGCGACATCTGCCGTCAGCTCGACGAGACGGTTGCTGTAGCCCCATTCGTTGTCGTACCATGCAACAACTTTCACGAGGTTGCCCGCCGTCACGGCTATGAGTGGCAAATCAACGATAGCTGAATGCGAATTGCCCTTGTAATCACTCGAAACGAGCGGTTCTTCAGTAACGGCCAGGATACCTTGGTAGTAGGGCTGTGCCGCTGCATCTTTAAATACTTGCTTCACTTCATCAACCGTTACATCCCGCTTTGTGACAAGTGTAATGTCACTAAGCGAAACAACAGGGGTAGGAACGCGGACGCTCAGACCACCAAATTTGTCTTTCAGGCTTGGGATGACGAGTGTCGTCGCTATAGATGCGCCGGTAGTCGTTGGGACAATGTTTTCGGCTGCAGCGCGAGCTTCGCGCAGGTCTTTTGCTGGAGCATCTTGCAACTTCTGACTTGCGGTGTAGCTGTGGACCGTTGTCATCATAGCCTTTTCAACACCAAAGTTATCCTCTAATACCTTCATAACTGGTGAAATGCAGTTCGTCGTGCACGATGCGTTGCTAATAATATCGCCAACGCTGCCTTCCTGAAGCACTTGATCGTTCACGCCGAGGACTATAGTGTCAGCGCCCTCGCCTTTTGCTGGAGCTGAGATAATAACGCGTTTCGCACCCGCCGGGTCTATATGCGCACGAGCTTTTGCAGGGTCGACGAAGAAACCGGTTGATTCTATAACGACATCAACGCCGAGCTGACCCCAAGGCAGTTTGGCTGGATCAGTTTCAGCAAATGTCTGGATTTTCTTGCCATTCACTGTCAGGGAGTTGTCATCGAACTCAACCGGATGATGGTATTCACCATAACTCGAATCATGCTTCAAAAGGTGTGCAAGTGTTTTGTTGTCAGTCAAGTCGTTGATGGCAACGATTTCAATATCGCCGCGGTCAAACGCGATTTTAAAGGCATTGCGGCCAATCCGACCAAACCCGTTGATAGCAATCTTCTTCATAGAACCTACCCTTTTCTTAGCATTAGCTTATTCATGAGAAATTATAGCACGAAGCCGAAGGGTTTAGCAGTACGTCGTAGCCAGCAGTGCAATGAAAAATACAGCGAGATACGCTGATTGAAAATACAAGAACCACGGGCTGAACCGTTTGTGAAATTGTAGCGCCAGGAATAGAAGCGCGCAGTCGATGAGGAGTAGGCCCGCGACCAACCACCATGCGAGCGCGCTGAGCGGCCAAAACAGCATCGTTGACATGATGAGCGGCACGAGCCAGACCATTCCCCAGGCGGCGATATTGTGGATTTTGCCCCGTTGAGTATGCGTTACATGCGGTATGAGCGCGACTATGGCAAAGCAGGCTACAAGCAGTCCGAAGAGGACATACGATACCACGCCAGCCTGATACGCCGGTAAGAGCCAACCGAAGAGATTGAGAGCAATCAAGAGCGTCGCAACAAGAACGATGCCGCCAAACCAACGTTTCGTCACTTTCGAACGCGAGACGTGCAGGCTGATAGATAGATTGTTCGTCACGCCGGTATATAGCACCGCCCATATCCCGGCAGCAGAAAACAGCAAAATCGCGACTGCAAGCAAGTGTTTTACCATGACAAACTCAGTATAAACCCTGGATAGCTCGGGTATAATAGAAACATGAAGAAACGGGAGCTGCTACGACTAGCCGAGCCATTATATGATGAAGACCAGCTTGCAGAGCTTTCGACTGCAATTGACTTTGCCACAGAGCATCACGCTGGCCAAAAGCGCATCAGCGGTGACCCATATATCACTCACCCCATAGCGGTCGCGGCAATACTCGTTGACTGGGGCATGGACATAGACACTGTCATAGCCGGCGTGTTGCACGACACTATAGAAGATACCGATGTGACCATTAACGATATTGAATCATTCTTTGGCCGCGACGTATCGTTTCTTGTTGATGGCGTCAGCAAGGTCAGTCAAGCCCGCGCAGGCATGCGCGACCTAAAGAGCTACCTGCCAGCCACAAAAGACAATCTGACGAAACTTCTTATAGCCGTTGGCCAGGACATACGAGTTATCATCATCAAACTCGCTGACCGCCTGCATAACATGCGCACACTGTCCTATAAACCCCGCGACAAACAGCTCAAAATTGCCCGCGAAACCCTTGAGATTTTTGCGCCTATCGCGGACAGGCTCAACATGGGACGCCTGCGCGTTGAGCTTGAGGAGCTCGCGTTTAGTTACTTGCAGCCGAAGACGTTTAAGCGGCTACAACAAGAACTCAAAGACCGTGTTGGCAAAAGCGAAAAGCGACTTCGGAAAGTTCGCCGCGAAGTCGACAAAACGCTCGACAAAGAGCGTATTCCACACATCATGGACGGGCGAGTGAAAAGCGTATATAGCTTGCATAAAAAACTTCGTAAAATACCAAATATCGACGAGATTTACGATCTTATAGCCCTTCGAGTCATAGTTGAAGATATTGACAGCTGTTATCTTGTCCTTGGCGTCCTGCACAGCCTCTACTCCCCCATGGTCGAACGCATTAAAGACTACATAGCCCGTCCAAAACCAAACGGCTACCAGAGCTTGCACACAACCGTGACGACACCAAGCGGCGAAATTGTTGAGTTCCAAGTGCGCACCGAGCAAATGCATGAGTATTCCGAACGTGGTCTCGCTGCCCACTTTCACTACAATGACCAGAAAATGACCGATGCGTACAAGAAAGGCCAGATGGCTGAAATGCCCACCGATCTCGCCTGGATAGCCGATCTCCAAGACGCGGCAGCGGCGCTTGGAAGCGGTGAGGAAGTTGACGTTGAAGACTTGAAAATCGATCTATTCGGCGACCGTATATTTGTTTTTTCACCAAAAGGCGATATTTACGACTTACCCGAGGGGGCCTACCCGCTTGATTATGCCTATAAAGTCCACAGCGGAATTGGTGACAAGGCCGCCGGGTTCCTCGTCAACGGCAAAATGGTGCCGTTTGACTACAGGCTCAAACACGGCGATCACATACAGGTCATCACAAAAAACAATGCAAAGCCCAAAAGCGATTGGCTTGAGTTCGTCATGACAACGCATGCGAAGAATAAAATCAAGGCGCAAATAAAGAAGCGCGGTTAGCCAAAAAGCATATTCAGCCAGTTCTAAGCACCCACGGGTTGTCTAAACTTATTTTTCTCTGTTATACTACACTATTATGTCAACACTAATTTCCAACCTACTGATTTTCGTGCCTGTGGGCTTGGCGGTCGTATACAGTGCGTACCTTGTATATTGGCTGCTCCAGAAGCCACAGGGCGATAAGGAAATGATCAGCATTTCCAAGGCTATTCAAGAGGGCTCGGCGGCGTTCTTGAATCGTCAATATAAAACTGTCGCCGTAGTTGCCGCTCTATTGGCACTAGTAATCGGACTAGCGCTCAGCTGGACCACAGCAGTCGCCTTCCTCGTCGGAGGATTCGCGTCAGCTATTACCGGATATATCGGTATGAACGTGGCCGTCCGCGCGAACTCACGCACTGCCGCCGGAGCTAAGAAAGGGCTCGGCGTTGCGCTTGATATCGCCTTCAAGGCTGGTTCAGTCACCGGTCTGCTCGTGACCACACTCGGTCTGCTCGCAGTTGCTGGTATATATTACTTAACCGACCATAATGTCGACGCACTTATAGGTCTTAGCTTCGGCGCAAGCCTTGTATCAATCTTTGCACGTCTCGGTGGTGGTATTTTCACCAAAGCCGCTGACGTTGGCGCAGACCTCGTTGGTAAAGTTGAAGCTGGTATCCCAGAAGACGACCCACGCAACCCAGCCGTTATTGCTGACAATGTTGGTGACAATGTTGGTGACTGCGCAGGCATGGCGGCCGACCTCTTCGAAACGTACGCCGTGACACTCAGCGCCGGCCTCCTGCTCGGTGCGGTTTCAGTCAAGATGGGTGTGGGCTCGGTTGAACTCCCTCTCGTGCTCGGCGGTGTTTCTATTCTGGCTTCAATCCTTGGCACATTCTTTGTTCGCCTTGGCAAGAAGAAGTCCATCATGGGCGCGCTCTACAAGGGCATGATTGCCTCTCTTGTACTTGCCGCCGTCGGTTTCTACTTTGTTATAAACGCTATGTTTGGCGGCAGCGATGAAGGCCTCAAGCTCTACTTTGCAGCCCTTATCGGTCTGGCCGTTACGGGCCTCATGGTCTTTGTTACTGACTACTACACTGCAAAGGATTATCGTCCTGTTAAATCAATCGCTAAGGCCTCAACATCGGGCCACGGTACGAACATCATTGCCGGCCTTTCAGTCGGTCTCGAATCGACGCTCTTCCCGGCTATCATCATTGTTGCTGGTATCCTTGGCAGCTTTGCGCTTGCCGGTATCTTCGGCGTCGCTATCGCGTCTGTTGCTATGCTTTCAGTCGCAGGTATCGTCGTTTCTATCGACTCATTTGGTCCTATCACCGACAACGCCGGTGGTATCGCCGAGATGAGCAAGCAGCCTGAAAAGGTTCGCAAAATCACCGACTCGCTTGACGCAGTTGGGAACACAACAAAGGCTGTTACGAAGGGCTATGCTATTGCTTCACCCGGCCTCGCCGCACTCGTGCTCTTCTCGAGCTACGCGCTAGAGACAGGCGCGAAGCTCTTTTACC
>CAXYYW010000036.1:0-7518 GCA_964293235.1 uncultured bacterium
TGCTGTTGAAACTTTGCTGTACCGCAGCCTGCACCTCAGATAACGTCAGGTAGCCAGCGGCAGTTGTTCCTACATAGGCATAGGGCAAGCTACGATTTGACGGATACAGGAGTTGCACTAGAACAACGAAAAGAATAAGCGCGCCTGCGCCAATACCCACTTCCTTTAGAAGCGGTTTCCACTCTATCTTCTTTGCAGCACGAAGCTCGGTGACAGAATCTGGCTGCTTCCTCCTAAGAAACATAACCAAATTGTATCACGAAACGCCGAATGAAGTCTGAGAAATAGCCTATTTCTGACGCTCTATATAACTGCCGTCGCGAGTATCAACTTTGACCACGTCACCAGTCTTTATAAATGCCGGTACTTTTATGACTTTTCCTGTTTCAAGCGTCGCGTCCTTCTGTATGGAAGTCGACGTGTCGCCTTTTACGGCCGTTTCGGTGTAAGTCACGGCAAAGGCCAGGCTCGTCGGGACCTCAACACTTATAACGCGGTCCCCAAAGAACTGCAACGTTACTTCGTCACCTTCACGCAGGTAGTCTTTAACGTCCTCAACATCCTCCGACGGAAGCTGGAACTGATCAAATGTGCCCGGATCCATGAAGTTGTAGCTTGCGCCGTCATTATAGAGGTACTGAACCGTTTTGCCGCGAACTTCGGCAGGCTCAATCTTTTCCTGGCCCTTGTAGGTTTTCGGAATAACAGCGCCCGTGATGATATTTTTCAGGCGCACATTCACAATACTTCCGCCCCGCCCCATGACTTTTTGGTTATAGTCAAGAACACGGAACGGTTGGCCGTCTATTTGGATAACCGTGCCTTTTTTAAGATCTGTCGGACCGTACATGCTCTACCCTGCCGCGACAAATGGTAGTAATGCAAGATGCCGCGCGCGCTTGATAGCCGTCGCGAGCTGACGCTGCTGACGAGCATTCAGGCCCGTTTTGCTTGCCGGCTCTATGCGCCCATACGGGTCAACAAACCGCTGCAATGTTTTTACATCTTTGTAGTCAAAATACGCTGGTGCGTCTTTCTTAAATCTCCTAGCCACTTCCTAAATCTCCTATTAACTTTATAAATATAGTCCCTGGTTGCTCAAGGAAAAAGAGCCGCCCGAGCGAAAATCGCATTTTTGCCCGGCGCGATGAGAAAAAACGTAGTTTTGTCTCATTACCCGCTAGAATGGGATTTCCGATAGGTCTATCGGCTTATCGTCGATATCTTCGACGTTCGGCTCAGCCGTTTTGCTCGATGAACTACTGCTCTTTGACGGCGCGCTAAAATCGCTGTTGCCGCCACCCGAACCGCCATCGACAAAGTTAAAGTCTTCGACAATAACTTCGACCTTGCTGCGCTTGCCACCTGAGTCTTTATCTTCCCAACTACGCTGGTCAAGCCGACCACTGACAAGCAGTGCTCTACCCTTTTGCATGTACTGAGCGATAATCTCGCCCGCCTTGCCCCACGCCACGCAGTCAATATAACTGACAGCGTCCTGCGTTTGGCCGTTCGCATCACGCCATGTGCGGTTCACTGCGAGGCTAAAGTTTGCCACGCTCTGACCGTTCGGTGTTGTGCGCACTTCGGGGTCCCGTGTCAGGTTCCCCATAAGAATTACCTTATTAAACCCCTTTGCCATACCCTATTCCTCCTCTTTTTCTTCAGATTCTTCTACTTTCGAATCTTCCTCTGCCTTGAGTGCACGTATCTTTTCGTCAACAGTGACGAGCAGGTAGCGTAGCACTTCGTCGGTGATGTTGAGGGTGCTCTGAACCTTGGCATTCGCCTCAGCTGGCAGCTCTATCTCCATAAAGACATACACAGCGAACTCTTCGCCGCGAATCTTGTACATGAGACGCTTTTTGCCCCAGTTATCCTCTTTTTTGATCGTGCCCTTGTTACTGGTCACGATTTCCCGAACCTTCTTGAGTGCCGGCTCTAAATCGGCCTCAAGATCCGGGTGTATAAGTACGGTTAATTCGTACTCCCGCATCGTACTTCCTCCTATGGATCCTTACGGAGCGGCTCACCAGCCGCAGGTTGTATTGTGTAGGCAGTATTATAACAGAGGCGGCAATAAATAACAAGCTTACCACTGCCAGTAGAAGCTGCGGCCGCCAGTAACTTGCGCAAGAATTGAAAGTGCCGCAAAACTTGCCGCTAAACCAAAACAAACAAGAAGAAGAATATATGCCATCCGTCTTTCCTTTGAAAAAGGCCTGCGGAGCATAACCCAGATAAGAGCTGCTGCCACTACAATACCAACGGATGCAACTGTCAGCTCGAGCCAAATATCGCTAAAAGTGATTGGAAAACCAGCGAAGACAGAAAGGCTCTTCATCATACTGGGATTCCGTACTCATCGGTCTCTTCGTCTTCGCTGCCGCCATTCAGCGCGTCAAGGGACGATATGAGGACTTCGCGTGGGCGCGACCCCTCAGCCGGGCCTATAATGCCCTGCTCTTCCATTTCCTCTATAAGGCGAGCAGCGCGGCTATAGCCTATGCGCAGACGACGCTGCAGGTACGACGTGGAAGCCTTACCGCCATCTATAACGCAGCGGACTGCATCCATGTACATGCTATCTTCACTACCACTGTCAGAATCCATAATGATACTGCCTCGGCCATTGAGCTGAACTGGCTGCGAGATGATCTCTTCGTTGTACTGCGCCGGTGCCTGCATACGTAGGTGATCAGCAATCTTCACGACTTCGTCGTCGGTTACCCAGGCACCTTGGATACGCTTTGGCTTGTTCATTTGTGGCGTCAGGAGCAGCATATCTCCCTGACCAAGCAGCTTCTCGGCGCCAATTTGGTCGAGGATAGTGCGTGAATCAACCTGGCTCGCAACCGTAAAGGCAATGCGTGCTGGTATATTTGCCTTAATGAGCCCCGTTATAACATCGACGCTTGGCCGCTGCGTCGCAAGCACAAGGTGAATACCGACAGCGCGAGCTTTCTGAGCAAGCCGAACTACGAGGGCTTCGACGTCTCGAGCGGCAATCATCATGAGGTCAGCCAACTCGTCTATAACGATGACAATGTATGGCATAGCCTCTTCGGTCATCTTCGCATTGTAGCTCTTAATGTCACGAATCTTTTGCTCTGCTAGGAGGTCATAGCGACGCTCCATCTCATTGACGGCCCACTTGAGCGCACTAATGGTCTTTTCCGGCTCCGTGATGATAGGTGCGAGAAGGTGCGGAATATCCTCGTATGGCGCCATTTCAACCTGCTTCGGGTCGACAAGTATGAGCCGCATATCAGACGGGCTATTGCGATACAGCAAGCTTGTGAGCAACGTGTTTATCATGACCGACTTACCTGAACCAGTTTGACCAGCAATAAGGAGGTGCGGCATCTTGTTGAGCTCACCAACAACTGCCTCGCCGGCAATGTCCTTGCCTATAGCAAAGCTCAGCGGCTCCGTAACAGTCTTCCACTGCCGCGAGTTCAATATGCCATAGAGTCTGACATCCGCCGCCTTTTTATTTGGCACCTCTATACCAACGGCTGCCTGTCCGGGAATTGGCGCCTCTATACGAAGCGCCTGAGCGGCAAGATTGAGCGCTAGGTTTGTCTCAAGCGCAGAGATACGACTCAGCTTCACACCACTCGGCGGTTTCAGTGTATACTGCGTGACTTTCGGCCCAATATTCGCGCCTTCCATTTCGACGTCAATGCTGAATTCGTGCAACGTGTCTTTAATAATCTGCGCGTTGTGCTTCACGTCTCCAGCATCAGCCGGGTTCTGCTTTTTCTCAAGCAAATCAACACTTGGCCACTGCCAGTTTGGATCGGTTCGGCTCGTGAGCGCCGCCTGTTCTTCGGCCGCCTTGTCCTGAGTAACGCTATTGCGCAATGTGCTGAGTCCTCGTCCCCTCTTGTCATCGTGCTGAACTGTCGGGACGCCCTCGTTGAGCTTAAATTCTGTCAGGCCTCGTGGGTTGTCCATTTCCCGAGCGCGTTCAGCAACGGCAGCATTGTTTTCAAGGCTTGGGCTCTTCTCGCGCCGAAACAGCGCTACTATACCGTCTATAATTGCCTTCGGCGAGATACTTAGCACGAACAGACTTGTCACTATAATACAAAGTGCCATAACAAGTGCGCCGACCTGGGCGTTGACAAGCGTCAGCATCCCTTGGGCAACGAGCCAGCCAGTCACACCGCCACCGCCACCGGCTTGTGACGCTTCAAGATTGAGCGGATCCGGACTCATGAGTTGCATGAAACCAGCAATAAATATCATAAGGAGAACGGTCGCGGTTGTAACGACAGCTGGAAGTTTGTTCTCTTCAGCCTGAAAGACTTGAACAGCACGAAATACCAACAGCAAAGGCAGCACATACATAGCCCAACCGAGCATGTATGCGACAAATTCTTTCGTCGCAACCGGAAATACTCCACCAGTATTTAAAATACCGAGGGTCAAAAGAAACGCGAGTATGACAAGGACAACGGCCCAAACTTGCGGCCAAAAACCATCTGGCAGTTTATGCTTTGGGCTGCTGCTCTTTATTGCTTTCGTAGACTTGCTTGATTTCTTTTTTCTCTTTGCCATAATCGCTTTACATTATAGGCCTCTGTTACTACCCTGTCGAGGCCATTCGTATCTTCTATTGTAGCACAATTTGCAACATTTTGCAAGCGGGTTATGCTATCTCTGCGATTTCGAGAGGGTAGCCTGCAATTCTTAATTAATCGAAAACAACCATTAAATTTACTTCGTAACTGCATGCTGTTCTATGCCCTGCGGAAGAGCAGCCGGAGCGAGCGAATTCACTTCGTCGCCCCGCGCGATGGGAAACCGGCGCTGAAAGCGCGGGTGTCCCATTACCCCTCTAATATCCGCGGCTATCGCTCGGGTGACGTGGTTCAAGAGTTTCGACGTCTGGATATACCTTTTCAGGAATCTTCGGCGCCGGTGGCAAGTTGAACGGAACACGTTGTTGTGGCGGCTGTTTTTGTGGCTGCCCTGGTCGTGGAACGCCCGGTTTTGCCGTAACTGAAATCTCGTTAATAACAGGTATAACTATTGGCATACGACGAGTCTGGTCGTACAGAATATAGGCGACCTCCTCACGAATTTCTTTTTTCATTTGGTCTATGTCAACCTTGCGACCTTGGAACCCACGCGCAACTTTCTGCTTCAAGTACTGGCGTATAAGATTCATGAGTTCTTCGCTGTCACGGAGGTATATGAAGCCACGAGAGATAATATCCGGGCTCGTTAGCAACCGACCGCTTCCCTTCGCGACGGTGAGAACAACGACAAACATGCCTTCCTGGCTCATGTGAATACGGTCTTTCAGCACGACTTCAGAGACTTCCGTGCCGCTATCGTCATACATAATGCCGCCAACTGGCACGCGACCAGTTTTTTTCGCGCTACCATCGTGGTAAAACTCAACAACGTCGCCTGCGTCACAGACAAAGATATTC
Organism: uncultured bacterium; assembly: GCA_964293235.1. Lineage (GTDB taxonomy): Bacteria > Patescibacteriota > Saccharimonadia > Saccharimonadales > Saccharimonadaceae > JAPUDS01. The sequence goes on from CAXYYW010000036.1 coordinate 5,448, forward strand.
TCGCGACGCAAATTCGATTCTTTTTCCGCTAACGCAGCATTGTTTGCAAGCATGTGGAATTCACCGTGAATCGGCATGTAGTACGTCGGGTTAAGCGCGTTTATCAGCTTGACGTGGTCGTCATAGTAACCATGACCCGAAAGGTGCAGCGGACCGACACCTGTCAGATGCGTCTTGCCGTTCTGAATAACAAGCGAGCCCTCACGCATAAGGCCATCGACAGTGCGAACGACATACTTTTCGTTACCAGGAATTGGGTTTGAGCTAAAGACAATAACGTCAGAGTTCTTAATTTTTATATGCTTGTGCGCGCCAGATGCCATACGGTTCAGCACGGCATTAAACTCACCCTGCGACCCAGTACAAATAATAGTTATTTTATTGTCCGGCAGCTTCACGATATCTTCCATCTTCATGATGGTATCTTTCGGCACCTTTATAACACCCGCGCGAAGCGCGACTTCGAGGTTCTGAATCATGCTAAATCCGGCAAAGGCAACCTTGCGACCGTTTTTATGAGCCGCCTCGAGGAAAAGCTGCATGCGGTGAATCTGGCTCGAGAAACTCGAGAGAATTATCCGCCCCTGATACTTCTGCATAATATCTTCAACGCTTTCCTGAATAGTGAACTCGCTATGATTATGCGTCCCCTCGCTCTCGCAGTTGGTTGAATCGCTCATGAGGAGCAATATGCCCTCTTTAGCGGCAATCTCCGTCATGCGCGGCAGATCAAATTTCTGGCCATCGACTGGATACTCTTCAAATCGCCAGTCGCCAGTGTCTATAAGGACACCAACAGGGGTACGAATAATGACGGCCGTTGCGTCGGCTATGGAGTGGTTCACGCGTGCAAGTTCAATAGAGAAGCTATCACCAATCTGGACCTGCTCGTGCGTGAGCGGGTTTAGTTCGTAATACTCAGGCTCGTAGCCGCTATCCGACTCCTCCATATTTTTCTTGAGCATGCCAATAGTGAATTTGCTTGCATACACTGGCGCCGGAATTTTCGGTATAAGATGTCGAAACGCACCTATGTGGTCAAGGTGTCCGTGAGTGAACACAACGCCGCGAATGCGATCTTTGCGCTCTTCAAGGTACGTAATATCCGGCGTTATGTAGTTGATACCAGGATAGTCAGCCCCCGGAAATAGGAAGCCCATGTCGACGACAAGAATATCGTTGTCGTACTCTATGGCCATCATGTTCTTGCCAATGCCCATCTCGCCAAGGCCACCTATAGGGATAACCCTAAGGCTTGGGCGATTGACATTTGGCCGCTGGTGTTTTTGATCCGCCAGACTAAACTGCTTGCCGTCATAGCCGTTATAAATGTTTTTATTGACCGGCACGTCTATACGATGCTGGCTAGCGCGAACATTGACGTTCTCGCTTGTGCGGCGCGCTGCGCGGAATACTTCCCCGCGACGCGTGCTTGTGTTGTTCAGTACAGTGTTGTCCGAACGCTTTTTTGATTGGCCGGGCCGCTTCGACATATCATCGGATTGCGGTCCAGCGAGTCTTCGTTGACCCATGGAATATTTATTTCCTTTCTGTTTGCTTGTTTAGCTAATTTAAATAAATATCAATTCCAGTGACGAGAGTATGGCAAATATGGTCGTTCCCTCTCGTAAGTTGCGACCTATTATAGCAAACTACCGGCGATATTACTAGTCTGAAAATAATAACGCCGTGTCGCTCAAGTTTTTTGCCGCTAGAAAGTCATCTATAAGCACCTGCCTCATGCTGCCGTTATACAGTGCTGCCGCTGGGTGATATAAAGGGATAACAAGAAACTCGTACTCGTGATATTTAACTGTCCGTGCATGGCCATGGTCACGCGAAATGACGAGGTCAGGGATAAATGCCGCCCCGCTATGCCGACCAAGTGTTATGACGACTTTTGGTCGGATAATTTCAAGTTGGCGCATGAGATACGGCCAAAATTCGCGTTTTTCTTCCGGCAGCGGGTCACGGTTATTTGGTGGTCGATACTTTACGATGTTCGTAATGTATACGTCTTCGCGTTTTAGATTTGCGGCCGCAAGCATTTCGTTCAAGAACTTTCCAGCAG
>CAXYYW010000037.1:0-7425 GCA_964293235.1 uncultured bacterium
GTCAGCATCTTCACGAAATCTTGACTCGCGGGACGGGCACCAATCTTCGCGCTGTTTACGCCAACTGCGTTGGTGTAGAGCAGGGCGTCGCGCTCGTCTTTCGTCATGTGGTACACGTCTTTGACGAACTGTACACAAGAGGTGATATTCTCTTCATTTTCCAGGTAGGTATCTATGGCTTCGGGATTGTCGAGGTCAACGCCAGCTCGTTCGGCCGCTACGACGAGGACGCGAAATGTCTGCCCGCGGTCTATGAGCATTACTCTGTAACCGCGCTCATCACGTAAATAATCTTTTGTTATTTGAACGATAGTTCCCTTACCGCTCCGCGCTTCGCCGTCAAATGTGACGAGCATAGGTTTCGTTTTTTGAATCATCAAGCTGGAACTATACTACATGGGCCAAACTTAGGCAAAACCACCCCTGAAATTGAACAGGCCCCCGGGCCGCGTCTCCGAAGAGACACGAGCCCGAGGGTCAGAGTGTTCAGCGCACGACGCGCCGGCAGGGGTGGTCACTGCTCTCGGCAGCTTCCTCGGCCTTCTGCTGGAACTCGGCGAGCATGACATCGGGGTTCGCGCTGTAGCTGGCCGTAACGAGAAGCCAGCCATCGTTCACCTTCTCGAAGATCGCGAAGTTCTCCGCCTGTTCAGGGATGTCGATCGCAACCTGGGCGCGACGCTGACCAGTGTCCCAGTTGAGTTCTTTGTCCTCCGGGTCGACCCAGAGAGCAATGAACTTGCTACTGGGAAGTGAGGCCAGGTAACTCTTGATCGCCTGCTCCTCGGCGAAACACTGCGCATCGTCGATCAGACGCGAGCTGGGATTGGACATGTTGCTCCTTGCGGGGGTAGTGGTGGCGTCCGGAGTTGTCGCTCCGAACAGGTTCTTTCCCTCTACGATGGCTTCGTAGCTGAACACCCCTATATTAGCATAAATGCCATATTATGTCAATATGGGGTAAAATAGCTATATGAAACTCTACTCATGGAATGTGAACGGGATACGGGCGGTACTAAACAAAGGGGCTTTTCAATCCTTCGTAGCCGAACACGACCCGGACATCTTGTGCCTACAAGAGACGAAAGCCGAAAGAGGGCAGGTCGAACTAGATTTGCCGCAGTACACCGAGCACTTCTTTAGTGCTGTCAAAAAAGGCTACAGCGGCATAGCAATTTTTAGCAAAGAACCGGCACTGCACTATGTCGATGGATTTCCGAGCGATATCGTAGAAAGATATGGAGTCACGGGTGACACGTACGGCGACCCAAACGCCGAAGGGCGGGTGATAGCCGCAGAATTTCCAGAATTTTGGGTGGTTACCGTTTACACGCCAAATAGCAAAGGTGACTTGAGCCGTCTTGAGCTGCGTCATAAGCATTGGGACCCAGCATTTCTTGCCTATGTGAAGCAGCTTGAAGCTACAAAACCGGTCGTATTCTGCGGAGACCTGAACGTCGCACATGCGGAGATTGACCTCGCAAACCCGAAAGATAATGTGGGGAAACACGGGTTCACAAACGAAGAGCGAGGAGGGTTCGAAAATTTTCTGGAAGCTGGCTTCGTCGATACATTCCGGACCGCAAACCCTGACAAGGTTGCCGCATACACGTGGTGGACCCACTGGGCGAACGCTCGCGCTCGAAACGTCGGCTGGCGTATAGATTACTGGTTGGCGAGCAAAGACATCGCTAGCCGCGTCAAGAACCCTGAAATCCACCCGGACGTTATGGGCAGCGATCACTGTCCAGTGAGTATAGAGCTATGAAAAGAATCGTTACCACGAGACGAGAGTCGAGCTTTAGAGGGAGGAAAACTGCATTTAAATTTAGTTCAAAGGCAGTTTGGAGGGACGAGTCCCTCCTGATAAATAGTAGTGACCACTGTCCGGTCAGTATAGAGCTATGAAAACATTAGAGCAGCTTGCCAGTGAAGAGAAAAGCTATTTGCCAAGTGCAGCCGTTCAGGAAGAGCTAGCACGCGTCCCGCTTGTTTGTGTTGTCGGAGGGGTAGGGGTTGGCAAAAACTTCCTCATGCACCGCACGGGGCTGCCCATAGTCGGTCGCGTCACGACCAGACCGGCCCGTGCGGGCGACGACCCAAATGTATACACCTACTACACCAACGAAGAGTTCGCGGCCATGCTTGAACGTCACGAGCTCGTTCAGTACGCTGTCGATCTGCCAAATAGCGCCATGTATGGGTCTTTACTTAGAAACTACGTACAGAATATGCCAAATCTCGCCGATATCTGGCACTGGTCAGTGACAGAGCTCCCCGACAAAGGCTTTCAGTCGGTACGAGCCGTCAGCGTCATAACACCCCTCAAGCAGTGGCAAGAACAAATGGAGCTACGATTTGCCGACAGAGACGAAAGCTACCGAGCAGCGCGCCGCGTCGAAGCCCGCAAAAGCCTGCTCTGGACACGTGAGCAGATTGTTTCACAGAACCCAGACCACGCGGTTATCATCAACGACAAAAATCACACCGATGAATCTGTTCGTCATATGCATGACTTCGCCTATGGTATGCGCGTAGATACGCCCGTTGAAGCACTTGGGCTCATAGACACGCTCGTCCAGTTCCTCGAACAGTAGTAGAGGGGTATAATGAAAGTGATGAAGAAGTTTGCGGTGTTTGATATTGACGGGACGCTGTATCGTTGGCAGCTCTACTATTCGATTGTGTTTGAGCTCAGGAAACAGGGCGCATTTTCTGAAAAAGTGGCCCGAGATATAGACGAGCAGTACCGGAAGTGGCAGGGTAAGGAAGCGAGCTGGGCGGATTTTTCAAAGCCCGTCGTCGACGCATTCTTGAAGAACCTTGGCTCGATTGACGTCGATGAATACCGTAAGGCCTGCGAAACGGTCATGCAAAACGAAAGCCACAAAGTCTACGCCTACACACTCAATTTACTACGACAACTCAAGAAAGATGGCTATACGCTCGTCGCCATAACGGGCTCGCAACACGATATAGCCCAACCGTTTGCCGACAAATACGGCTTCGACTACTGCTACGGCGAGGTGTACTCAACCGTCGAAGGAAAATTCTCTGGTGATGTCGCTTTGGTTTACAATCGCAAAGATGAAATCGTGCATAAATTTTTACAAGAACACCCCGACCACTCACTTAAGGGAAGTGTCGGCATAGGCGACAGCCACTGGGACGAAAAGATGCTACGCCTCGTCGAAAGGCCAATCGCTTTCAACCCAGACGAAGGCCTGTTTGCAATCGCGAAAGAACGAGGCTGGTCGATAGTTATAGAACGAAAGAATATCGCGTACAGATTGGAAAAACATGACAACGAGCTCGTACTGGCAGATACAACAGCCTACTAAGCCTCTCTTTCCCGACATAGAGTGGAACAAGCCGGAACAGAAAGCACATGCCGGCAAATTGACGATACTGGGCGGCAATAAACTTGGGTTCATGGCCGTCAGCGATGCCTACGCGCTCGCGCATGAACTCGGGGCAGGGCAACTCCGAGCCGTGCTGCCAGACGCGCTCAGAAAATCATTTCCTGCAAGTATTTCCGACACGGTATTCATACCCAGCAACACGTCGGGCGGGTTCAGTAAAGATGCCATACCGGAAATTCTGGCGACTGCCATTTGGGCAGACGTCACATTGCTCGTCGGCGATATGGGTCGAAACAGCGAAACAGCCATGGCCTGTGAGCGGCTGCTCGATTCATTTGGCGGACACCTCGTCATAACCCGCGACGCAGTGGGGCTTTTGTAGCCAGTTGCCGAACGCGCTGTAAATAGAAACAAAACAACACTTGTTATGAGCTTTGCGCAGGTGCAGAAACTCTTCCAGGGCGTGTACTACCCCCGCATTCTAAGTTTTTCCATGCAGCTCATGCAGTTTGTTGACGCGTTGCACAAATTCACCATCACGTACCCGGCAACCGTTGTGACGTTTCACCAGAACCACCTCGTCGTCGCTCATGGCGGGGAAGTCGTCACCCAAGAATTTGACGAGCCTATGGCCATCTGGCGCGGTCTAACAGCTACAAAAGCGGCGTGCTACCTCCTCTGGTCGCCCGCCAAACCGCTAGAAGCAATCGCAGCTAGCTTTGTATGAACAAATATATTTTCTGGTACCGCGAGCCGGACTTGAACCGGCACGTCCTAGTGGACACCAGATTTTGAGTCTAGCGCGTCTACCAATTCCGCCATCGCGGCACAAGAAAACATATTTGAGAGAAGTACGACCATTTATAGGTATATTTTGCCTTTGAAGCGCCTCTAATTGTACAATAGATGTAACTATGCAACCAAATTCGGACCAGCAACGCGGTGGGCTCCAGGTTCCGGGCAGCCGAGGCAGCGTGACGCCACCAACCAGCAGAGATGCTGCCGCTGATTTGATGCGCCAGCAAATAGATACAATTTATGAGGAACCACAGCCAAACGAAACAGTGGCAGCGAGCGCCCCTGCCACAGATGCGAACCCTTATGAACAGACTCACAGCGAAAAAGAAGATGTTCAGGCTGCTGAGCAAAATGCCGCCCTGCAGGCACACTGGCAAAAGTATCACAGTGCATGGCAGCAATACTACCAAATGTACTACGAACGCTACTATCAAGCTCAAGTACAAAAACACGCCGTTGACACAGCCGTTCAGGCCCTCGACACGCCAAAAAAGAAAGCTGAGCCAGAGACCATGACAGAAGAGCAGGCTGTCGGCGAACTCCGCAGCGAACTACTTGAAAAGGTAAAAGAGCAGGGCAAGAAAATTCGAAAGAGCCGACATTTTATGCCAGCTATCGTCGCCGCATGCGTTGCGCTCCTTTTTATATTTTTACAGTACAACCAGATTATCTTCGCAAACGTGCTTGCGTACACCACGCCAGCTTCACTCGATACAGTGAATAGCTACGTCGACCCTAACACCGACGTTGCCGTCGGACCAGAGCCACTACTAACTATCCCGAAGCTCGCTGTCCAAGCACCGGTTATATATGACCTGACGAGTATTGACGAGGCGGTCGTCGAAACAAAGCTCCAAAGCGGCGTCGTTCATTACCCTATAAAGGGAGCTAGCGCCGTTCCTGGCGAGATTGGAAATACTGTTATACTTGGGCACTCTGCAAATGACGTCTTCGCGGCAGGCGACTACAAGTTTGTCTTTCTCCGTCTTGAACAGCTTCAAGATGGCGACTATTTTTACCTGAATTATAACAGCAAGCGCTATACCTATATCGTCACAGGGAGAAAAGTCATAAACCCAAGTCAGGTCAGTGAGCTCGCTATCACGACCGATAAGCCTATAGCAACACTTGTTACTTGTGTTCCTGTTGGGACCTCGACAAACCGCCTCCTTGTCTTTGGGGAACAGGTTGCACCAGACCCAAGCACCGCCTCGACGCAAACCGACAACCAAGGCACGTCAAGCAGCAACACCCAAGAAATTGGTGGCGGCACGAAGAGCTTCTTTGAACGATTATTCCAGTAGTCTTAGTCGGTCGTCATCTTCGAGACCTGCAGGCTCATAACACCGGCCTGGGTCTTCGTAAAGCTATATAGCAGCGAGCTATCTGTGCTGAGCATAACGGGGAACGTCGGAAGAGCATCGGTGATGATTTGCTGGTTATCCCCGTCAAAATCACTGATACGAAGCTTATTATCACCCGTTGAAACGAGTATGTAGCTGTCGAGCCACTGTGGCGGGATAGTCGGGTCAGATATAAAGCTCGGGAAGTTTGAGTCGGTTTTTTCGGCAAGTTCTATGTCATAGGTCATAAACTGAGCACCGTTGCCCGCTATGACAAAGCGACCGTTCGATGAAATATCAAGCCACTTTAGATCGCTCGGATACGAAAGCGTCACAACCTTCGTAAGGCCATCTGAAGCAGTCTTTTCGGGGTTCTTTATGAGTTCAAATGATGCGCCACGGGTAATGGCAAGGTACCTGTTGTTGTAATACGAGGTAATGTCAATAAGTAGCGGCGTCGTGTCGTCGTAGGTCGTAACAGTGTATGCTTTGTTATCGACCACCACTCCGGCCTCATATTGATTGCCCACATGACGGACATAACCCAGGTCACTGGAGCCGTACAACTTCATCTGAACGACGTCTTTCACGATTGGTTCTGTCAGAGAGCTGGAGCCAAGGTCAAACTTGCGTAGATTGCCATTTTCAATCCCGTAAAATACCGACTCAGACGAAAAATGTATGTCACTGAGCGTCACGCCAAACTTTGTTGAAAGGTTGACGATGTCTGTTTCGTCTGTCGCTTTTACTCGCAGATATTCATGCACCGAACCAGCATCATGTCGCAGGAGAATATATTTTGAACTCAGGCCCCATTCGACAATACTATACGTACTGGGCACGCCCTCTGGAAGGGTTAGGGCGCTAGCTGGCGCCGTTATGGTACTATATGTCACTTTTTTCGAATCCGAAACGTTCACAATAGTGACCGTGGGGGTATCGCTTTTCGTCAGCACGGCTATCTGCTTTTGATCAGGGGAGGGCTTAGCTTGGGCAAGGCCATCGAATTCTTTTAACGTACTCGTATTGACCGTGGTTGGCACGAGCCGAGCGTAACTCAACCAGCGGACTTCTCCTGGTTTGACAGTAAACTGTTTCGACCAGCTGCGGTACCCATCGCGGCTCAGCGTCACACTGTGCGCTCCTGCATCGACTTCATATTTACCAGGGGTTCTAAACGACAATATGGTGCCGTCGAGCGTTACTTGTGCGCCGTTTGGCTCAGAGTCAAACTGCAACAGGGCACCTTGTTCGACCCTATTTGAGGCAAAATCAAACCGATACCCAAGGGCTAGTAAAATACATATAGTCGAGATAATAATGACCGCAATAGTCATTGCGACGTAACTGAGAAGTAATGTAATCTTGCGTTTCTTTTTGCTCGCTTCGTATTGTTGCATAACGTATGCATACCAGTATACCACTTCAGCCCCAGGAGAAGCCCTTGTGCTTTACTGTCGTTCGTCGTATCATGAAAGCGAAGAATATTTGACGGCTGACAAGGGGCCTTGATGAGCGCAAAACACACCATTTCAATAAACGGACGAGCTTACGATGCAATCACCGGACTACCGGTTGATGGCACTATTGACGAACCCAAGCAAGCTCCGACAGTCATGCACACGCACGAAGCCCTACACGCTGACATTCACCGCGAACCTGCACGCCACTCGGCGAGCATACACCAACAACTGCACAAAAGCTCAACCTTGCGTCGCGGTCCTCTAGCCACGCCAAAAAGTAACGTGCCTGTCCACGCGCCAGCGAAACACGTCGCAACACATGTCGAGCAAAGTGCCATGATTTCCCACTTCGCAAGCCATCCAAAACCACTACCCAAGAATCGCACACCACGAATGATAACCGACAATGGTCCCGGTGCACGACAGGTTTGAAAAAATGAAACGGGTCGTCCGCGACGC
>CAXYYW010000038.1:0-7016 GCA_964293235.1 uncultured bacterium
ACTGCGGTGCAAGAAATGTAGTGTTCGAGGGAAGATTTGACGAGGCAGAACCGCTAACATCGTTTCCGGTTGTCAGGTTCTTAAGACGATAGCCAATATAGCTACCGTTTGGTGGGCTAAAGAGCACAAGTTCGTAAAGCGTCGTTGAGCTTACTGCCACCGTACTGCCGAGGTCGGTGGTCGTCGGTGCTGTACCAGCGTTATTTGTCACAAAATACCAGTTACCCGTGTTTGCGTTGATTGCAACACCAACACGACTAATACTTGTACCATAGGTCAGCGGATCAACATTCGTCGGAGCGGACGTTGAACTCGATAGTCCCACGAAGACACGGTTGCCCGACTGTAGCGTGCTCGTGCCGAAACGCATCGTAAAGAAGAAGCCGCCAAGCCCAGACGCATTGCCCCGCCAAACCTGTAGGGTACTCTGCCTATGAGAAACAATTGTACCTGCAGTAGTCGTACCGGTAAATGTTGCGCGGCGAGTCGAAGTGAGTAAGTTCGTTGTTGTCGGAGTCGGGTTGGCATAGGAGGTGGCAGAGTTCGTAAAGGTCGAACCGAACCCACCTATAAAGGTGGTACCCGTTGTCCCACCGGCAGGCATAATCATCGACACACGGTTAAACCCAAGGCTTGCCTGGATTGGGGTATCTACGCCTGACGGGCCAACCCATTTTGGCATAATGCGCCCGGCAATGTCTTTTGCGTAAATTCGTAGATTACCAGCAGCCGGAGCCACTGGGTCACTTTGTGCGGCAAGCTGAATACCTCCCGATTGGATATCGATTCCTATATCCCAACCAGTACCAATATACATACCTTCTTCCGTTCCAGCGCCCGCAGAGGTAGGGCCCTCAAGCTTAATGCCGTAGGCAGTTACCCCCGAGCTTGCCCCCGTCGCATTGGCAACAACTCGAAGACCGCTCCAAGTGCCTCCACTTGTCGTCCCTGGCGCAAAGTCTACTCGCATGCCGGCCGCTTCGACCGCCGCCGCCCCACCTTCGTAATTAACTGAAAGCGCATTGACACCGGCCGCAGTGCCCCCCTTCCCTGCTTTTGAAATCCACAATAGGTCGGTCGTTGGCCCTACGCCTGCCGTAATTGCTATACCCTTACCCGCAGCACTTGTCGTGATAATCGCCGGCGATGACGAATTATCGTAAACGTTTTGAAGTGTCGGCGCTGACACGCAGTCAACCCACACCCCACCCTGTGAGCAACGTAACTTACCAGAATTCGAGTTGTAGTACATGCCACCGGCTACCGCTGTCGGGTCGCCAGAACTTGTCTTTGTATCAAGTACGAGCACAGCAGCAGTCGTGTCGCTCGCCCCAATAGTAACAGTTGAACCAGACGTGTCGACGTTTAGCAGGTTTGTGGAACCATTTTTCACTTGAAACGCATTTGCGGATGCTATGTTTACACTTTGTGCAGCAGTCCAGCTATTTGCACTGCCCAGCTGTCCAAACGTAGTACTGTCGAGACCATCAAGCATATCACTATTCACAGAGTACGCGCTTGAACCGAATTGGCTACGTGGTGACAGTACTTCGGAACCAACCGTCACCTCCATATACATGGTTGTATTGGCGCTAATAGCCGCCTGAAGCGTGGCGGAGCTGCCGGTCACTGCTGTTCCTTCGCCGACGAGGAGACTGAACAACCCGTGTGTGACCGTAATGGCATTGCCATTTGCAGCCGTTCGCGTTTCTCCCCATATGAATGTGCCTCCCGTGACCGCCGTATACAATTTGAATTGCATGTCGTAGGTCCCTGACAACACCATACCGGAACTATCGGTCAGACGACCTTGAAAGTTAACCTTGTACGGAACTGTCTGTGCAGCAAAAGCAGTAGTCGACAAGAAGAACGTGGACACTATAGCCACAGGTAGCAGAAGCAATCGCAGTACCAATGCACACGACCTACGAATGGCCAGCCCTCCTTGTTCTATGTTTACGAAAACCTGTCTCTCATCTTTGCAGTATGAGCCTCACTCTATAGTATACCGCTTACGGTCAGGGGTTTTCAATCTTGATTTTATTGTGTCGGCGATGCCGTCTGGAGAGCAGTGGTATCATGAGCAATAAGAGGAGAATGAGCAGCGGCAATACAAAACGCCAATACCCTGTTATAAGAAGGCTGTACCTGGTCTGGTGGGAATCTCCTACTTGGACCTTAACAGCGACGATGCCGAGATAGTTCCCCTTTTTGCTGTAATCAACAGCCCGCGTACGTCCAGCAAATATAAGCGGCCCCGTTACTTCATCGTTAATATACGGCCACGCCGTCACAGTAATCTTAGGAGAAAAGCCAGTATTTTCATTTTCATTTGCGGTGTTGCGTACAGAAAAACTCGCCGTAAGGCCATCGCCAAACTGTATCAGGCTGCTAGAGAGATTCTCGACTTTTGCGGTATGTACCGTCGGTGTACCATTTGAAACTATAACTAGCGTACCAACCTTGACCGCCTGCTGCCCAGGCGCGGTAGTATCGGGTATGGTGGTTGCAAAAATTGCCGCAAAATTATCACCAGTCCTTAGTTTCGTGCCATCGACTAAAAATGCAAGATGAAGCGTCTCATGAGGCCCAAGCGTCACTTCTGAGTAATCGAGGAGGAGACCGCTGGTTATAACTGCGTCATCATAAAATTCAAGACCCCCGTTGTCGTTTGACTGCCGAAACGCCTGGACAGATAGCTTAACCTCTGATGATGCCGCAGAAGGATTCGTTATATCGACAAATCCTTTCTTCTTTTCGCCAGCACTCAACGTTGTGTCGTAACGTAGCGGACTAATTTGAAGCGATAATGAGGGCGCGGACCCGGCAGAAGCAGACGGCACAACTAACAGGGTAGCGGCGCACGCTGCAAGCAATGCCCGCCGTATCATGGAATGATAGTTCCCACTACCGTAACCGTGTTTGTGTATGGCACATCGGATGATACTTGTGTGGACGTGACATCCGCTCGAATTCGCACCGTCAAATAATCATTGACGCTTGGGATGCCCGTCCTTGAGTAGAATGTTGTTGCTGTCGCTGGAAACGCGGCGTAGCTATTGCCAGAGTTCCAAGCGACGGGGATGGCAGTCGCGTTTGTCGCGGTTAGCGTAAACCCAAGACCTTTCGTCGTTCCTTCATTCCAAGCAAGCGGGGACGCAATATTACCCGCAATGGCCGGAATCGTATTAGAACCATCCGTAAGGTTATGATCCTGGTTGATAGCAAGGCTATAACTTCCCGCGTCTGTCTGGACAATAATATCTGAGAGCACTGTGCTTGATACACCAGGAGTGATTGTCCCAAGCGACAAGCCATTTATGAGTCCGCTGTTCTGCGCCGCGTACTCCGCCTCAATTTCACTTGCCGTGAGTGCCCTGTTAAATATCTTCACATGATCTATAGCGCCATTAAAATACTGGTTCAATGTGCTTCCGTTATACACTGCACCAATCGTCAGCGTTCCTGACTGATACTGCGGAGTCCATATGAATGTCTTCTTTGCAACGCCGTCAACATACAGCGTTGACCCGTTTGCAACTCCAGCATTCAACGTAATAGCAATGTGATCCCAGTTGCCATCCGCAATAACAGCTGTGTCACTGGTTGTTGTTGAAGATGTCCAGTCATATGTGGCCGCTTTCCCGCTACCAATCCCGAGCCAGAAATTACTTGCTTTCGCTACAGCCACGAGACTGCCCGAGGAAGTAGTAGTCTTTATCCAGACCTCAACCGTTCCTGCCGAAGATAATTGAATCTGTGAATAGTTACCTGCTGTTATAGCCTGGTTCGAGCCGTTGAAATTTAGCCCGGTGCCAATCTTGCCAGTAACAGAGTTTGGCGATCCTTGCATTTGTCCATACGAGTTATACGCTGACTGGTCAGCCGTCAAAGATCCGCTTGTTTCATCTAGTGGATACGCCGCTACAAGCCCAGACGGCTGAATGGTTAGTGAAAGGCTTTTTTCGAGCTGCGCCACGTAGCCGGCACCTATTTTGTAGCTTCCACCCGTCCCATTACCTATAACCGCTTCCCCACCACTGCTCGTTAAATTGTAGCTAGACGAATCGCTCGTGCCACCAAAGTTATTCATGACACTCGCGTCAATAATGTAACTTGTTGAGGAATAGCGATCAGCGCTTGCAAACTGAAAAGAGAGTGCCGACACAACGAAAGCAACAACCAAAACCCGCAGGTATATCTCCCTCTTCGCCATTGTACTCACAGTATACCATTTCGATATCCTAGATAAGGAAAAACACACTCATGAGTAGCGATACCCCGAGTACGCGAATCGATGCCAGTGGATGCTTGTGAAGCAGCCCAGTCGTTGGATGCTTACGGAGCCCAAGCCATCCGTATCGGACCTGTTTGTACATGGCAAGTGTTGGGCGGGTAAATGTGAGAATAAAGAGGCTGGAGCTTGCAAGGGCAATACGCTGAACTGTTTTGACCAATTCCTTCCCGTCCGTATCATTTGGTTTTGCAATATCAAGTGTGACCAGGCCGTTGTAGAACCAGCTAGGTAATGACGCTGTATACGCAGGCTGAAGGTAGGTCGTTGACGCAGCCGAAGTCGCATCACGATTAATAACGGCCCCTCCTTGGCTTTGTTCTTCGGAGTTACTCGTTGCCGGGATCCCAGGGCTGTCGGGCGTGACTGAGGGCGGCTCGTAGGCAACCGCAAGCGTCACGGTTGGGCTGTTGTCAACGAACGGACTAATGCCGACCAGCTTCACTTCATGTGTCCCTTGTGGCACGACAAGCCCGTAAGAAAACTCGGGCACCCCTTCATCGAGAGGTATAGTAACGGAAAAGACATTGTCAACGTACACCTGGATCTGCGTTAGGCTTTTTACGTTCCCGCTAAGCGTCACCGGCATTGTGTTAACAGTCGCGGGAGAGGCCGGTTTCTTTACTTCAAGCGCCGGATGCGTCGTTCCGCTGTCCACTGAAACCTGTACGCGACTGGAGTCGGTTGCATACGCCCCTGTACTAAATAAGGCCACGAGAAGTGCGCTAGAGGCCAAAAGGCCTAGAAAATGACTAGCGACGCGTACGCCGGCTCCATTGCCAAATTGCATATATCCCTCCTCCCACTACCGCGACACCAACGAGCAAGACGAGCCAGATAGGCATAATGAGCACATAGGTTTCAGCTGCACTCTTTTGATCGAGAAATGCTGTGGTAACACTCAGTTTATAGAGTCCAAACCATGGGGCGTCGGCCCAGCCAACGGTTATGTCACGAGTTGTTGAAGGTAGTACTACGTAGTCACTCTGCATAGTGTATTTGACAGACCCAAAGATATCACTAGCCCGATACGTTACTCTCGCCGTGAAGTCACTATTGCCGGTATTTTGAATCGAAGTTGTCACTGTCAAGGGGGCTTTTGACTGAAACCAGCTTATGTTCGTTCCGAGTATTGCGCCGCTTAGGTGCACGTCTCCGTTCACCGTTGCATAAATAATACTTCCGACGCGTTTCTTACGAGCGAGTGTTGAACCGTCAGTACCAGATGGCTGCACCTCGGCAAATATAACACCGTAGTGTCCACCTGGTGATGCATTGCTTTTAACATGCACAGTGTACGGGATTTTAAGCGTCTCTCTAGGCTCAGCGTGCCAGGTCGTTTGTTTAAATTGAACCCACGTATATGCGTCGGCATTTGCTGCCGTGCTTGTAAAGCTTGGGTCGTATGAGCCACTCGTCACAGAATATGGTGCCGTATACACCGTAAAGTCATAGGCCGTTTGACCGTCATTTAGCACCGTTAACGTGTCATCAAATGTTTGGCCCGCTTCGACCTTGTATGTCTTGCTTGTTGGCGATAACGTAATGCTCTCAACGGGGTCTGGGGCGTACACGACGTCTTGTGGCACTAGCAATAACGAAACGGCCACCACCGCGAATACAGTAATGGCCGTGCGGCGAAACAATCGCATCAAGGCTCCTAGTTCGTCGTCGCCGTGTACGTTACGGTATCAGTGTATGTTCCGTCAGCCTTGGTCGTGTCGGCCATTGCGCCGTACCACACGGTTGTTGTGTCATTTGTCGCTGTTGTAGCTGTCGTCTTTATGGTTACAGGAGATGCAGAACTTGGTATAGCGGCCCAAGTGCCTGAAAGCGAACTTACGTTCGTCTGTGCGCTAGTCGGACCCGTCCCAAAGGTGCCGGCAGTATCAACGCGCCAACCCCACGTATTGTTACCAAGTGCTGTAGGCGAGGCAAATGATCCCGAAGCAGCTCCTATGGTGTTTGCACCATTTTGAAGCGTTAGCGTCGTATCTGAATCGGCTATTTTAAGGTTGTACCCCGAAGAACGATTTGTACTCACGGACACGGTATCGCTGGCACTTGAAGCCGAGCCGCTGGCCGTTGGCGTAATATTCAAAGTAACCGTACCGCTTGTCGTCAAGCTTATGACGGCAGCAACGCTAGCGTTAATGGTAGTATTCGCAGAGTCGGTTGCCGCGAATACGGCCGCAGGCACCAATACCGTACCGGCAACGGCAATAAGACCGGCGCCACCGATAAGAGCTGACTTGAGTGGTTGTTTCATTGTTTATATATCCTTATAAGTTAGTACTTTGAACATATTTTCGCATACTGTTTATGGTAAATCAAGTACATTCTTTACTAGTTCCCAAAAAGTATAAAAGCCTTCCTAATAGGCTACTCATTTTCTCCATAGCGCAACAGTATCATCTGCACTTCCTCCGCAAGCATACGAGTATCTTCGAACTGAAAATCAATAACTTCACCCAGCACTTCATGATCTATCCGCCATGTCACGACTCGCCGGCCTTCGTGCCCACGACCATTCCTGACCTCTGTAAAGCCGTTACGCTCGGCCATAAGCAACCCTTCCTCACTCAGCCGCCCTTCCCTGTGTAGCTCTTGTACGCGGTAATGATACGACGAACGCGTTTTTATATCGACCGCAACCTCTTTCATAGTCTTAGGGTCAAGAATTGTCACATCTATGCCAAGAGCATCCTCTCGGCGGGATGTC
>CAXYYW010000039.1:0-6996 GCA_964293235.1 uncultured bacterium
ATTGGGCGATGCATCGCAGTACGGGTTGACACTTGCACTCGGGTCGGCAGAGGTTCCACTGACAGAGATGACGGATGCGTATGCAACCTTTGCTGACGGAGGCCAGTACAAAAACACGGCTATCATCGCATCTATTGAAAATAAATATAACCAAAAAATTTATAGTGCTAAGGTCACTAAGACACAAGCAATTTCGAAGCAAGGCGCGTATCTTATCTCAAATGTCTTGTCAGACACTTCCGCGAAGGCGCTTATATTTGGTAGTTCACTGAATGTTTATGGAACTGATGGCAAATTAAAATCTGTTGCAGTTAAGACAGGCACGACAGATGACGCGCGTGATGCTCTTGCCATAGGCTACACGCAGGACATTGCGGTTGGGGTGTGGGTTGGAAACAATGATAATACTGAGATGAGTAGTGGTGGTGGGGTTATGGCGGGGCCAATCTGGAAAGCAATCATGAAAGCGGCTATTGGCTCAAGCAGCCCTGAGTTTACAGAGCCGACAGGAGTGATTAAGGAAGAGGCATGTATAAATGGGACTCGAGTCGAGGACTACTTCCTACTAAGTACGCGGCTTGCAACGAGCTGCCAGACCTCGTCGTTTGACACTGAGACGAAACAGACCGACACGAGTAGTGATACGACAACGACGAATGACACGACTACATCGGGCTCGGGGAGTGATCCGAACGCGAGCACGTCAACCAACACTAGTACAACGACGACTGGCGACACTACGACAGGTGGCACGACGTCTACGGGGACTGGGGACGGTACCTCTACAGGTACCGGTACGACGGGCGGAACAACGCCGGGATCAACCGGTAGTGGTACGACGACGCCAACTCCTTAGCCCGGCTAATGCTATAATGGCCGTATGATAGCACATGTTTCAGGGGAAGTTGTTGAGAAATTTGCCGGAGCGATTATAGTCGACGTTCATGGTGTTGGATATGAAGTTCAAGTCGCACTCGGCGATTTTGAGTCTATAAGACTTGAGGAAAAGGTGAAACTATACACGTTTCACCACGTGTCAGAAAATGCAGAAAATCTTTATGGATTTTCAACACTTGCCGCTAAAAAACTATTTGAATTACTTATAACCGTTCAAGGCGTCGGCCCAAAGGCCGCTCTGGCTATCCTTAGTCTCGGTTCCGCCGAACAAGTTCGTAACGCCATAGCAAACGGCGACGCAGTCTATATTGCAGGTGCGAGTGGCGTCGGGAAAAAGTCCGCCGAGCGAGTTATAGTTGACCTTAAAGAAAAAGTTGGCTTACCAACCAAGTATGATATGCCTGTTCAGACCGAACTAGATACTTCAGACGAGGCTCTTGAAGCGCTTATTGCACTCGGTTATACACTTGCTGACGCGACGAAAGCACTTGAAGGAGTAGATGTTACATTACCAACGGGCCAGCGTGTTCGAGAGGCGCTGAAAAAATAGTATGGCTATAGAACGAGTAGTTGATACCAGTGCAAATGACGATGATAGCGAAGAGAAAATCATTGAAGTGACTTTGCGGCCGCAGACGTTTGATGAATACGTTGGACAAGAGCGGCTGAAACGTAATCTAAAGCTTGCAATAGACGCGGCGAAAAAGCGCGGTGAGCCCATAGATCACGTACTACTTTATGGCCCTCCGGGCCTCGGCAAGACGACTATGGCAACGGTTATAGCGAACGAAATGGGTGTGGGGCTAAGGGTCACGGCGGGTCCTGCCATAGAGCGTGCCGGCGATCTCGCGAGTATCCTGACGAACCTGCAAGACGGCGATATATTGTTTATAGATGAAATTCATCGCCTTAGCCGCACAGTTGAAGAAGTGCTCTATGCGGCTATGGAAGACTTCAAGCTTGACATCGTCATAGGCAAAGGCCCGGCGGCTCGAAGTGTTCGGCTGGACTTACCAAAGTTTACCGTTATAGGGGCGACAACACGGACGGGGAGCCTTGCTGCGCCGCTTCGGGATAGGTTTGGGCATTTGTACCGTCTTGAGTTTTATGCGCCGGAAGAAATTAGTAAGATTATTACGCGTGCCGCATCGATTCTTGCGGCTAAAATTGATGCCGAATCTGCGGAGCTATTGTCAACGCGGGCGCGGTTGACACCGCGTATTGCCAACCGGCTACTAAAGAGGGTGCGGGACTACGCCGACGTGAATGGTGACGGTATTATAGACGTGAATATAACGAAGCGAGCGCTTGAGATGCTCGAGATAGACGAGATTGGGCTTGACCCAGCGGACAGACTGCTCCTGAAAAGCATTATCGATAATTATGACGATAAGCCGGTCGGTTTAACGACTATTGCAGCGCTTACAGGCGATGAAGCGACCACTATTGAAGATTTTTATGAGCCATATTTGTTGCAGATTGGATTTATAGAGCGAACGCCGCGCGGGCGGCGTGTAACAGAGAAGGCTCGACGGCATTTGCGCGGAAAATGATATAATAAAATAAGCAATTAACGGGAGGTGTATGCAAATGACAGCAAACGAACCTGACTATACGAAGCCCGTAGCATATGATGAATATGGCCGACCTCTCTATGCGCATCCGCCGACAACGAAGGGACAGGCTGAGGTCGCGGCGCCGCAAGTTGTTTACATGACTCGAGCTATTAGCCCGCATCAGCAGGACATATCTCCGGAGATTAGTCAGAAGCATGATGAATCCCTGGAGCGCTACCCACAGCTAAACCTGAGCGAGGGCGAATACGTGATTAGCGCAGTACGGCGTCACCCTATAGGGCTAATTTCTATATGGGCAGTTGTAATGCTGGCGGCAGTACTTCTGCTGGCTATCCCTTTTATCATTGCCTCTACAAGTGATGTTGTCCCATTGAATCTCTCCACCACTGCTATAACAAGCGGTGTTGCGCTCGTTCTTCTTGGGGTAGTTCTTATTGTCCTAGGAGGGCTGATGGCGACAGTCGTTTACGATGCAAATAGGTTCTACCTGACAAATGAGAGCGTTACGCAGTATATACAGAGCGGGTTATTCTCGAAACGGAGTCAAACGATTAGCCTTACCAATATTGAAGATGCGAGCTACACGCAAAAAGGCATATTGCAAACAATTTTCAACTATGGTTCGATTCGTCTTTCGACGGAGGGTGATGAAACTACCTACCGGTTTGCGTACGTTGCGAATCCGCAGCAACAAGTGCGACTGCTCAACGACGCTATAGAAGCCTTTAAGAATTTCCGTCCGATAAGTGATGCGTCGTAGACGCTAGTTCCGACTTTTCTTTATAAATTCGGCTTCTTTTTCGAGTGTTGCGCGGAGTGTATAGTGCTGGCAGACGTCACCGTTACAGCTGCTTGGCTCATAGACATAGTCCGAGCCACTCTCATTTATCATGATGCCGTTTGGGTCCTTCAGGAGGTCGCTGTCCATGGCCTTTAGTTGCTTTGTGTCAAGTGTTGCCGGGTAGCCTTTGAGCGCTGGGTAGACGACTTCTTCAAGATTGTAGTAGATGGCGTTGATGGCCACCTTGCGAGTGCTGTCTCGATGCTCGGCGGCGAGCTCATTTTTCTGTACGAGAAATATGACGCCAGCGGAGATTAAAACTATTATGACAACGATAAGTTCAATCGCGGTAAACCCTGCTTGTTTCTTCATAGTACCATTATAGCGCGAATACGCCTTCGTTAGCGTCAAAATGTTCACGCTAGTAGTTTCATGACAGAGGCAAAGCGTGTAAAATAGTAGGTAATAACAAACGGTTAGGAGGGGATATGGCTGATAAGGCGAAAAAGGCGGGCGTTGCCGACGGGAAGAGCGTTGATGAAGGAAAAATGAAGGCGCTCGGCCTTGCAATGGACCAAATCACAAAACAGTTTGGCGATGGATCTATTATGAAGCTCGGTGAAGCCCATAGGGCAGACGTCGAGACGGTTCCCTCTGGAGCCTTGAGCCTAGATTTGGCCCTTGGCGGCGGATATCCGAAAGGGCGCGTCATAGAAATCTTTGGTCCAGAGAGCTCTGGTAAAACGACGCTAACCCTTCATGCGATTGCCGAAGTGCAGAGGCGTGGAGGAACCGCGGCGTTTATAGATGCCGAGCACGCCCTTGACCCAGCATACGCAAAAAGACTTGGCGTTGACACGGCGAACTTGCTTGTTTCACAGCCAGACAACGGGGAACAGGCTCTTGAGATTGCGGAAACACTTGTGCGTTCAAACGCAGTCGATCTCATAGTTGTTGACTCGGTTGCCGCACTCGTTCCACAAGCGGAGATTGAGGGTGATATGGGCGACTCGCACATGGGGCTGCAGGCACGACTCATGAGCCAAGCCCTTCGTAAACTCACAGGTATTATTAACAAGAGTAAGGGGACGGTTATATTTATTAACCAAATTCGCATGAAGATTGGGGTTATGTTTGGTAACCCTGAAACAACGACTGGTGGTAATGCGCTAAAGTTCTATGCGTCACAGCGCATAGACATTCGTCGTATTGGTCAAATCAAAGTCGGCGAAGAGGTTGTCGGCAACCGGACAAAGGTGAAAGTCGTGAAAAACAAGATTGCGCCGCCGTTTCGTACTGCTGAATTCGATATTATGTACAACGAAGGTATCTCGCGCACCGGTGATGTGCTAGACCTTGCGGTGCAGCATGGTATAGTCGGCAAAAGTGGCGCATGGTTTGACTATAAGGAGCAGAAAATTGGCCAGGGCCGCGAAGCGACGAAGCAGTACCTCAAAGACAATCCAAAAGTACTTGAAGAGATAGAAAAGGCGACTCGCAAGAAGTTTATTGCTGAAGAAGACGTCTAGAGCTTTCCGGCGAGGCGAACAGTATGGCGACAATAACAAGCCTCACATCGCAGCAGCAGAACGCTCAACGTGTAAATGTATTTGTCGACGGCAGGTATAGGTTTAGTCTCGACATGTTTCAGATTTCCGATCTAGGAATTCGGGTTGGGAAAGAATATAGCGAGGAAGAGCTGGTTACGCTTGAGGAAGAGAGCATCTTCGGAAAACTTTACGCCCGAACGCTTGAGTATACGTTTATTCGCCCACACAGCGCCAAAGAAATCAGAGATTATTTGTGGAAGAAAACGCGGGATACGAAGTTTAGAAGTAAGAAAACAGGCGAAATAAAGACTCGCGCCGGGGTAAGTCAGGAAACGGCTGACAGGGTGTATGACCGGCTCGTGGAAAAAAAGCATATCGACGATGAGGCGTTTGCGCGCTACTGGGTCGAGAATAGAAATCAACGAAAGGGCACAAGTCTCCGAAAACTTGAGGCAGAGCTTCGTGCAAAAGGCGTTGCTCCAGAGATAATTCATCAAACTATACAAAATAGTACACGTGACGAAAAAGGTGAATTACAGAAGATTATTGCCAAAAGGGCCTCCAAATATGACGATCCCAAGAAGCTCATGGCCTATCTCGCATGTCAAGGGTTTTCCTATGACGACATACAGTCTGCGTTGTCTGGCGACGATGAAATTTAGAGTTCTTTGCTTTCGGGTTGTTGTGGGCTCGGAGAACGGAACGGGTTCCTTAGACTCTCCGTTACTTTTTGCGCGAGCGGCTCTTCCTCTTTTATAGTTGGGCTTTTTACTACAATTGCTCGGTTATTTATAGAAATGATTTGTGATCGGTTTATAGTGAGGGCCGTGACCCGCAAGCTGCGTATGATAGATGGCTGGACATAGAGCTGCTTAACGAAGAAGCTTTCCGGATCAATGGCGTATTCTTTAACGGTTCCCAATTTATGCCCCGCGTCATCTTCGACACGGATGCCTTCTAAGACAAACTTGAAATCTATGATTTCTTGCAAGCGGATAAGTCCGTCTATGCTCATGAGCTTGTCACTACTATCGACAATAATGCCGACATTGCTGACTTCTCTTATGTCCTCAGGGTGAAGAACGGATTCGCTATGATCGAGTCTGTTTCCCGTGACCCGAAAGGCGGTTATTTTAAGCTGCCGTGGATCAATAATTGGAGTACCGAGCTTTGCAATCTCAGCGCCTGTTTGCAAACTGAGGATGGGCGTGTCGGTGAAGCGATGTATTGAAACAAGCATACGCTTTTAGTATACGCTACTCAGCGAACGGGTTGATACGGCCGTCTGGTATCGCGACATTGAATGACTGATTCTCGTAGTCGTTGAGTGTCTGGATCTTCTTTATAGTCGCATCGTCGAATCGAATTGAAAATGAATTCGTGCTAGTAGCTGAATCGGATGTCGACGCAGTGGCTGGCATTTGCAGGCTCTGGCTGACAAAGTAGACTGTTAGTGTCACACCGGCCAGCAGAATGACTGTGTATATGAATCCAAGGTGTGGCTCAATTTTCTTTACTGATACGCGAAGCGAATCAAGAAGCTCTTTCGTGTTTAACGACGAGAGGCTTTTCTTTTTATCGGGTGAGTCAGCCATTATTTTATATACACCTCCAAGCCGATAACGGGATTATTTATTAGGTTGGGGTCGTCTTTGTCGGGCACAATGCTAACGTCGGTAATCTGCATTTTTGTCAGATTTTGTTCAATAAGTTTGAGAAAGGTTAGGTAGTTACGGTAAGGAACCGGGTTACGCAACGTAATTGTCGCGGCAATTGATTTTAGTCCGGTACTACTCGTGTTGGTCTTTGTCGTTGTAGGGAAATCAAATCCGAGCACTCGTAGCCCAGAAACTTCAGCGTATTTCGTGATGTCCTGCACTATTTGATCCTGGTACTTATAGGCTTCGGTATCGGCAACAATACGCGCGGTTTTATCAATCTCGGCTTGATGGTTCTCGAGGTATATTTTTAAGGCTTGTGCTTTGGCGAGATTGTCGTTGTTATTTATGGCGTCGACTTTGACTTGGTTTGTTGCAGCCATTTTTTCGTTGAGCATCATCTGTAGTTGCCATGCACCTGCGATGCCTCCGCACACGAGTAAGACAAAAATCCCAACGAGTATCCAACGGGTGGTGGGTGCATCTAAGGCTTTCGATTTCATTCCTTTATGCCCCCGAGCTGGTTAATCACT
>CAXYYW010000040.1:0-6789 GCA_964293235.1 uncultured bacterium
GCAGCAGTTGTCATGGAAAGGCGTGGGCGTGCGGCGGTATGCGCCGGATGCGACGAGCAGTATAACTGCTCCGTTCTACTATGGAGGAAGTTCAGCGGGTTCGACATTCGAAAACCTTGTTGTACGGCAATCTGCTATAGCTGGCATGAATCTCAATAAGCCAAATATTACGGTGCGGTACTGCACGTTTGAGGACAATATGCACGCCGGGCTTGGTGGCACGAAATGTGACAATCTACTCGTTGATTCGTGTGTTATGCAAAACAACAATCAAGGCCAGTTTAGTGCCCAACCGACGACGGCGGGTATTAAAGTAACTCGGTGTCTTGGCGCGACTGTGCGTAACTGCTATATCGTGGACAATATTGGCGCTATGGGCGTGTGGATGGATATATCGTGCGTTGAAATAAAGGTAGTGCATAACTATATAGCAGGGGCTCATTATAAGGGCATAGAGCAAGAACTCTCTGACGGCGGTAATATCGGCGGGGTTCAGCACCGTGGCGTAGTGGCGGGAAATTATATCACCGGGGCCAACTTCGGCATAAGCTGTCTTGATACAGGGTATAGTGATTTCTACAACAATACCATTATTAACTGTATTTCCGCGGATATCATGATGCAGCGGGATAACCGTGACCTTAACACGGGCAATGATACGTTTACGTTGACAGAATGCCCCTGGGACACAGTACATAACGCGAGTGTGAATAACATCATGGGGACGTGCACTATTCCAATTCGTGTATTTGACAGTAATAACTACCGTAGCGCGGATGATATGTACAACGAGATACGGAACAACACGATTACCAAACTTTCGGGTGGTATTGTGCAGTGGGGTAACGCGTCAAATAGCTATACAACTTACAATACCCCGGCTGCGCTTGAAGCGGCTGTCCCAACCTTAACGGGTGGAAATATACAGTCTGTGACTATAGATCATTCCAAGGCGCTACCGTTACCAGCAAGTATTGCTGCCGCGCTAGGTCTTTCTCCGGGGGTAAAACGCATGGGGGCGTATATTAGTGGTTAGAAATATGAGACAAAAGTATGAGCATTGCCGCTAGACGATTACAGCGATCGCTGGAAAACTCCGAGCACTATGGGCCAGTGAGCTATAGTTCGCTGGCGACGGCTCTTGCAGCGCTTCGTGCGCCGTCAGGGGGCACGTATGTCATGTGGGATGAGGCCTGGCCAAATGATCTTGAGTACGTTATGGAGCATTATGTTACGGGGGTAGACGATATACTCGTTCTGCCAGAGCGCGCGACGCCGTACTACATCGAATCTGTAAACGGGTTTATGTATACCTCAACGGTGCAGTCATGGTCTGATGGCGCATTGGTGGTGCATAATTCGCGCTTATGGGGGGAGATGTGCCGCGTTCGTCGTGGAATACTAGGTCTTGGCCCAGGGGCTGTTCTCGCGCTGAAGCCATCATCGTTTACGCAGGTTGCCCAAGGTAATAGCACGACACGGTACTACACAACCAATACAGGAAGTACTGTCTATGAGGTGGGATGTATGGAAAAGGTACTCGGCTGCGCGCACTCGAGTGCGTACTTTGGCAACTTTACTGTTGCACCGTCGCTTGACTTTGGCGGGGTTGCTTACAATTTCTTGGGGTGGTCGGCGAGTAGCACGAGCGACACGGGAATTTTTGAGAACTTGTATTTTCAAGGATCTCACCGTGGTTTTGCTGGTGCTCCAAATGGTGAAACTGCGGCGATCGGTATAAATAAGGGTGCGTATAGTGTCTATAACTGCGAAGTTGACTGTCGGCTACCGGATGGGACATCAGTTGGAACATCGCCGATTATGTTGAACAGCTCCGTTTCGGGGCTTATTCAGTCATCGTATTTTCATCATTCAAACCTGGGTATGCCAACTCACTGGAATTGTTCGGGCACGCATACTATGAACAATGTTCGTAGTGAATATATGGTAACTGGTCCTGGTTGGAATCTTGAGAAGAACTTAAGTGGTGTTACATATAACTTCAATGGCGGCTCTTTGCTACTCGGATCCAGCAAGTTCCAGCTCAATATCGGCGGCTATGCTTCGTCGGCAAAAATCAACTGTACTGGCGTTACGTATGACCTTAGTCAAGGGTACTGGCCGGGGTATGTCTCTATCCAAACGTACGCAAGTGGTGGAGTGAATAATCAGCTACCTGAAGACATCACAATTGTTGATAGGCAAGGGGTAAAAGTACCTGCCAAGGGTGCCTTCGCGAGCGGTATTGTAACGCTATAATATTTCATCTGTCTATAGTTGTAGAAAGTGCTTGCATTTTCAAAACATTAGCGTTATGATAGCACCGTAGTCTATCTAAAACAAAGAGAGAAGACTAAAAAGTTAAAAGGTTTCGAGTAACTGTGGGCCGATGTGGTGTCGGTTGTTATTCGGTAAAATAAAAAGGGAAAATATAGGTCTCATGTTTGTCTCACGACGAATGAGAATCAGGCGGATTAAACGGCGGCTTGGATATTCGCTAGGCGGCCTTGTTTTTGCTATCGTCGCTCTTCTTACTGTGCTGAAGGTGCAGGCTGGGATTGCTGTATGGACGCCACCGGCCATACAGATGATAGTAAGGACCGCGAATGGTGGTACTGGTGGTGCATCCTGCGCGGTGGCTGACAATAAAGTATATTGCTGGGGGAACCTGAACACGTATGGCCAGCTTGGGACGGGTGATAACACCACGCTTTCGTATATACCGCGGCAGGTATCTGACCCCAACGGCGTCCTGGTTGGAAAGAAAATTACTGGCCTTGCACTTGCAAATACTGGAACTGTGTGTGTGGTCGCTTCAAACGTACCGTACTGTTGGGGCCGCGGCAATTATGGTGCGCTTGGTGATAACACGACGTCAGATCGCTATTACCCA
This sequence comes from uncultured bacterium, assembly GCA_964293235.1. Taxonomy (GTDB): domain Bacteria; phylum Patescibacteriota; class Saccharimonadia; order Saccharimonadales; family Saccharimonadaceae; genus JAPUDS01. The sequence goes on from CAXYYW010000040.1 coordinate 2,894, forward strand.
TCCGCTGTGACAACTTCAGGTGTCCTTGCGGGCAAGACCATAACTAACATCGGGGCGGGCGATGCCCACGTGTGTGTTGTTGCCTCTGGTGCGGCATATTGCTGGGGGGCCAATGGGAACGGACGGCTTGGTGATGGCTCAACGACGCAGCGTAATACGCCGGTTGCGGTTAATACGAGCGGTGTATTGTCAGGGAAAACAGTGACAAATATCGTCGCAGGTTCTGGTCATACATGCGCGGCTGCCTCTGGTGCGGCATATTGTTGGGGTGACGACACTAACGGGACTCTCGGTAACGACTCGTCATACACTGGCTCTACGACAGCGGTAGCTGTTGACACGTCCGGTGTCTTGTCGGGCAAGACCATTAGTTTTGTTAGTGGAGGTTCAAATGATGCATGTGCCTTGGCGACTGACGGTACGGCATACTGTTGGGGTGGAAACTCTGGCGGCCAGCTCGGCAATAATTCGACAACAACATCTCCCGTACCAGTTGCGGTGTATACATCAGGGGCGCTTTCCGGAAAGACCCTAAAGACCCTTACTATAGGTGACTATCGCTCATGTGCTATTGATACGAACAACGACGCATACTGTTGGGGGCTTGGGCCGGTGGGAGATGGGTCAGGGGGTACCAAGTTGGTTCCTACTGCCGTGACGACAACAGGCGTTCTGAACGGCATGGATATGGTGCAGGTTGCACCGAGTCGTAGTGGGAACTGTTTCTTGAACAGCCAGAATCGCATGTATTGCACGTCAAACAACGGCGATGGATCGTTGGGCAATAATACGATTAATAATTCAGCGGCACCCGTACAAGTTCTCTTCACCTCGACGTTCAATGCTCCAAATTACCGTTTCTATGCCAACGCCGACTCGGCAACGCCAGGTTCACCCCTCGCGGGTATTAACTCGACAACAACCTTGACATCATATGGTGAAGCGTTTCGAGTGCGGATGGGGGTGAAGACGTCTCCACAGATGGGGTCTATAAAAAGCGGTAGTGATTTCTCGTGCGGTTTAGTTGACGGGGATGCTTACTGCTGGGGTTATGGCAGCAGCGGTCGACTCGGAAATAATTCGACTACTGCCAGCAGCGTCCCGGTCGCTGTCGACACCTCCGGTGTTCTTTCTGGAAAAACAATCAAATCTATTTCCACTGGGTACGGGCATGCTTGCGTTATTGCCTCTGACGACCAAGCTTACTGCTGGGGGAGCAATAGCTACGGTCAACTCGGAAATAATTCGACTACTGCCAGCAGCGTCCCGGTTGCAGTTAACACTTCCGGTGTTCTTTCTGGAAAAACAATCAAATCTATTTCTGCGGGGTACGCGCATACCTGTGTCATCGCCTCTGACAACCAGGCGTACTGTTGGGGATCAAATGGCTATGGTCAACTTGGTAATAATTCAATATCAGAGAGCCACGTCCCAGTCGCAGTATATAACTCTGGGGCACTTTCCGGGAAGATGGTCCTCAGTATTGGTACGGGTCAGGACTATACTTGTGCTATCGCCTCAGATAATAACGTGTATTGTTGGGGCACTGACTTTAGAGGGCAACTTGGTGATGGAGATGACTATGATAAGTCAGTCCCAACAGCAGTATACACAGGGGGTGCCCTTTCGGGTAAAACCATCAGGTCATTGTCGGCGGGGCTGTCCCATGTTTGTGCTATAGCGTCAGACAATAATGCCTACTGCTGGGGATTAAACGATTATGGTCAATATGGTAGTGGGTCAGTCACTTCATATAGTTTCCCAGCGCTGCCGTATGCCTCAGTGCCAGTCGCCGTTAGTACTTCCGGTGTTCTCTCCGGCAAAACCATTCTGTCTATTGCTGCTGGAAACTATCACACCTGCGCTATTGCATCGGATAACTTAGCTTACTGTTGGGGGTATAACAGTAATGGTCAGCTGGGTAACAACTCAACCACTCAGAGCTCCTCGCCAGTTGCAGTCAGCACTTCTGGTGTTCTCTCCGGCAAAACCATTCTATACATCTCACCTGGTGAGAGCACGATTCCGCACACATGTGCCATTGCCTCTGATAGCCAAACCTACTGTTGGGGGTATAACAGTAGTGGCCAACTGGGTAACAACTCAACCACGCAGAGTATTGTACCGGTGGCCACTTCACTTGATGGGCATGTTCCAACTGCCGACATTAATCCTAGCGATAACACCTATAAACTCCAATTTGCCCAGAAAACAGTCAGCACCTGTAGCGCCCAGACTGGTTTTGCCGATGTGACTGGCAGTACCGCCATAGCATTCAACACAAATGCCTCTGTTAGTAACGGAGCAAGCATCTCGGCAACAGCAAACGATCCGGTTCCGACAACCGACAGTGTCCCTCAGGCATATATATCATCGACCGGTACGTTTACAAATTCAAACACCATAACAAGTGGCAAAACCGGTCTTTGGGACTTCTCGTTAAAGGATAACAGCAGTTTGTATAGCACGACGTATTGTCTTCGCATGACGTATGGCGATGGAACGAACATAGAGGGGACGGTCCAGTATCCGGAACTCACAACCGTTGCGCAAATTGCTGCTCAGCAAGGATCTTATAGAGCGTATGAGAATGCCGATTCGACAACGCCGGGGACACCCATAGCTGCTACTGATACGGTGGCCCAGCTGACATCAACTGGTCAAGCATTCCGCATGAGGACGGGTATTACACCAGTTAGTGGTGATATAACAGCTACTGCGAATCTCTATAAACTACAATTTGCTGCGAAAAGCGCCGGGACCTGCAGCGCCCAGACAACAGGATTTGCCGATGTAACGGGGAGCACGGCCATTGCTTTCTATACAAACGCCTCCGTATCGAATGGCGCCAGCATCTCATCAACAGCAAACGATCCTGTCTCCGCTGCGAACAGTGTTATGCAGACATATATATCCGCGAGTGGTACGTTTACAAATTCAAACACCATAACAAGTGGCAAAACCGGTCTTTGGGACTTTTCTTTGAAAGATAATAGCGGTCTATACAGCACTGCGTATTGTTTGAAGATAGTGTATCTTGATGGCACTGACCTTAGTGGCGCGACGGCGTTTCCTGAAGTCCAAACTGCCATGCAGAAAACTGACGTTGCTTCCGCACCATACCGCTTTTATCAGAATGCTGACTCGTTGACACCCGGGAATACACTTGGTGTAACCAGCCAGCCACTAACGTTGTCATCACCAAATCAGGCATTCCGGCTTCGCACGGGTGTTTTGGGTACGCTGTCTGCACTGAAAATCAGCACTGGCAGTTCGCATGCCTGTATGGTTGCTTCCGATAACAACGCCTACTGCTGGGGACTTAACTCAAACGGCCAGCTCGGCAATAACAGGCTAAGCTACTACAGCCTTGCGCCAACTGCAGTGGACACTTCAGGTGTTCTCTCTGGCAAAACTATCTCCTCAATCTCCGCCGGCGCATTTTACACTTGCGCCATCGCCTCAGACAACAATGCGTATTGCTGGGGACAAAATGATAATGGCCAGTTGGGCGACAATTCGTCTGGCACGGATCGTCTCGCCCCAGTTGCGGTCAATACGTCTGGCGTGTTTTCTGGAAAAACAATTCTCGCTATCTCGACAGCAACAACCCACACTTGTGCCATAGCCTCAGACAATCTAGCCTACTGCTGGGGAGACAATACAAACGGCCAGCTTGGTAATAACTCAACAACCCAGAGCCTCGTCCCGGTTGCGGTCAATACCTCGGGTGTTCTTTCGGGCAAAACTATTCTTGCTATAAAAACTGGTACGTCGCATACCTGTGTCATAGCCTCCGACAATAAGGCTTACTGCTGGGGACTGAATACATATGGTCAGCTTGGCAACAATTCAACTAGCCAAAGCCTCGTTCCGGTTGCTGTAGACACTTCTGG
>CAXYYW010000041.1:0-6425 GCA_964293235.1 uncultured bacterium
TCTATACCTCCACCGACTCAGGCGCTACGTGGACCGAGCAGACTGCTGCAGGTTCTTCTCATTTTTGGTCATCCATCGCTAGTTCTGCCGATGGTAGCAGACTGGCGGCAACGGTGTGGAATGGGTTTATCTACCTCGCCTCCCTCGAAGGCCCAGCTACAGTAACTCACTCTTACGCAACCAACACCGCACCATCTAGTACTGATGTCGCCGCTGCTCATTCCATGCTTTCCATCACCTCCTCCACCTGCTACACCATTGATGGCAATAGCACTTCTATCCTCAGTCCATCCGGTCTGACTGCTCCCGAAGATAATGTCACACTGCTTGGTGGTATCGGCTATAACGTCTCCTGCGTTACTCAAGGCGGGTCAACTGATGCAACTGTTACCCTAGGTTCACACTACAGTGATACCTCTAAGCTACGCGTCTATAAAAAAGCCAGTAGTTCAAGTACACTGACTGATATTACGAGTCAGGTGATTATTGCAAACACAACTGGCAGTTCTCCAACAACTACCTTTAGCTACACCCTGCAAGACGGCGGGGACTATGATGAAGATGGCATAGTCAACGGTACCATCGTTGATCCGGTGTATATTGGGATGGTAAATGAAAGTTCAAATAGCACACTAGCGGAGACGGGGGCTATTTTTTGGCTACCGCTTCTCACCGGAAGTGGGCTGGCTATAGCGAGCGGTGTGGTAGTGCTGCGACGAAGATAACCAAAAAATCTCCGGCAAATCACCGGAGATATTAGGAAGCTGCTTCAGATTATTTTCGAAGGCCTAGTTTGGCGATAATCGCCTGATAGGCATCAAAGTCCTTGTTCTCGAGATACTTGAGAAGCTTCTTGCGCTTCCCTACCATCTGGATGTGGCCACGGCGCGCCATACGGTCGTGCTTGTTAGCCTTCAAGTGCTCCGTCACCTCTTTGATACGAGCCGTCAGAATTGAGACCTGCACCTGAGGAGAGCCAACGTCAGTTTTGCTCTGAGCGCCAACTTTGATAGCTTTTAACTTGTCCTCTTGTGTTATCATAGCCAAACTACTCTAGCATATCTGTTAATAACGCGCAAGCTACTGCCCATACCAGTCATTGAGTCTGCGCGCAACATCCATAATAGACAACATATCTTCAGGAGTTGGCTCCGACCCTCCATGAATCTCAAAACGGATATATTCCTCAAATCGACGCATAGCATCAGGGTCTTGCATCTTTTCTTCGAGGATTTGTCGTAGAAGCTCACTACGCTCCTCGGGGTCCTCTGGCACATCCGGAAGGCCCGACTCTTGCACACCAGCTTCAGAGTAGTCAATACTTGAGGTAATTTCCCCTGTGAGACGCTCTCGAAAGAAGAGGACTGATTTTATGAGCTGGCCATCATCTGACACCACCTCAAGCACGTCGCCCTCTACGCCTTCTTCAGCATCCTGTGAAGAAGTATATATAATGCGCCACTTACTGCCGTCAATAGCGAGTGGTGGTATGTTTTCGAGGGTAAATGTTCGCCCATAGTCCATGCCCGGCGTCTCGGTAATCTGTCCACGACGCACGGCAAATGAAGCTGTTTTCTCAAACAGTCTTCCAGTATCGATATACTCACCAATTTCACCCTTTTCCGGCGTATTCATTTCATACTATTATATCATTTTGCCATTGTGTGTCAATATCGCCTCCCCTGTTAGGCTATAGCGCGAGCAACGAACAAAGAATGAGGGCCTCCTCACTTTCTTTCGAGTGCGACGGGCCTCAACCAATGATATACTGACGATATGAATGACGATGACAAGCAGCAGTCATACGAACGGCTCGACGAGACGAATCCGGAACGGAACCACCGTTCGTTTTTTGACTGGCTACGTGGCAAGGAAGAGACCGACGAGGAAAAGCTCCGAAAAAAGCTCGACGAGGAGCTGAAAGAGGCCGCTCGGAAACGCGCAACTGAGTTTGAGGAAGAACAGCGCGTCGAAGAACAGCGCGAGGTTGCCGAAACAAGAAAGCTGAAGAAGCGCTGGCGCGCAAAACTTGTCGAAAAGTCAAAGAGACTCCTTGAAGAGGCTGCCGAGCGCAGCGATGAACCGACCAACGGCTACGAGATAGCGAAGCTTATGGTCGCGGGGCGAATTGTGAAGTTGCACGACATACTGACCACCGAGGACCTGCGCAAATCAGAGATGAAATCACTTAAAATCCATATAGACTTTATGGGACTTCTCTCCGAAAAACTCGATAGGCCGGAAATTGAAGTACCAGAGGAAGTTGAGCAGCTCTACGAGACTATCGCCGCATCTGTCGAAGAGACAACGGGCGAAGTTCTCCCAACCCCGCGGGATAAGGAGCCTGAAACCACCCCCATTTCAGAGGCGGATGCAGCGTATAATGCATTTGCCACCAGCATTGTCCAAGCTATTCGCCGAACGCTGCAGTCACAAAATGCATCCGATACCCTTGGGTCCGGCCATGGTGGCAATGCAGCAGAACGGACAACTCCTCCTGCCGTTCGTACTCCCGACGCGCAAAGGCCACAAACGCAGCCGGAAACACAGCATGCAGGGATTACGGAACAACTGCTCTCTATTGTAAAGGGGGCTGCACTCTCTGGTGAAGAAATCAAACAAGAACTATCCCAAACAGATCATGCACGAAAACTCGCAGATGTCGTCGAAAGGGCTGTTATGGTCGACCGATTTGTTACCCATGAAGTAACCAGAGGCTCCAGCGGCCCCACGACAGAAAAGAGTAGTCCATCAGACGTCGTACCCGAAAAAGACTCGGGCATGTTCCCGGACAAAAAAATAAAGTTCCTGACAGACCTAGAGCTTATTGCGCTCGCTGAACGAATTGAGGTTGGCGGAGGGCGCCTCTTATCCGATGTATATAAAAAAGGCGAGCTTGACCGCGAAGGGCTCGTAAAGGTCCTTGAGAGTTACAAAAAAGGCCTCGACTACAGAAGCGAGCTTATATTCAGGCGTGATACATGGCGTCGACACAAAGAGATGTCCCCTGAATATCTGGCCCAACCCGTCCCCGCCGTTACCCCACCCCCAACTAGCCCAAAAACTTCCAAGCAAGAGAGTGGTATCCCCGAATATCACCCAACTCCAAGCGCCAGACCTCACGGCAGGGTTATTCGCAACCCAATTATTATTGGAAAGCTCAGGGATATTGGGTTCAACAGAGGTACCCTAAAAGCGTTAGGTAAAAATGTTGCTGAGGCGAAACTGGTTCGTAACATAAAAGACCGCGCAAAGAGACAGAGTCAGGTAGCGCTCCTGGTTATTTCAGTTATCCTTGTCGTTATCGTGGTAATTGCTGTTATCGAGCTCAGTAGCTTGTAGCGCCTGCTCAACAGTTAGCGCATTTTCTATGCTCATGTCACCTATTTGTGTCCTGCGGAGTTCGGAACAATAGGCACCCACTCCAAGCGTGCTTCCGATATCCTCAGCGAGTGAACGGATGTACGTTCCACTGGAAACATGGGCGCGAACCTTGAGTTCTGGGTATGTGTAGTCAACGAGCTCGAGCGTATAAATAGTCACCTTGCGAGAGGGTATCTCAACCGCTTTACCTTTCCTAGCCAACCTATAAGCACGTTCGCCACCGACTTTTATAGCGCTATATACCGGTGGTGTTTGCTCTATTTGCCCCGTAAAGCCCTCTAGAGCCTCTAGAACGGCTTGTTGGGTCGGTTGCGCGTCTGATACTGTGGTAATCTCACCCTCCGGATCTCCAGTCGAGCTGGTTGCGCCAAGCATGAACGTCGCTTCGTAGACTTTATCAAGTTTTAGGAACTCATTTGAACGTGAACACGCCTCGCCGAGAAGGATAACGAGTAGCCCGGTTGCAAATGGATCAAGTGTCCCCGCATGACCAACTTTTAATTGGCGTTTTGTCGGCTTAACACCCTGTGCAGCATAGTTTGCACGAATCTTGCCACGCAGCTTCGCAACCACATCAAAGCTCGTCCACCCTGCTGGTTTATCGACAAGTAAAATATCATTCATTAGATGTATTATACGGCACGCGCGCGGGAATATTACGGTGCGCCTGGCAATTTGAACTGGCTAGGGTCGCTCGATGAGGGCGCTTGTCCACTCACGGGAAACGTCGTGTCAGATTGTGGTTGCTCAGGCAAACCAAAGCTCGGAGCTGGGGATGCTTCTGGTTGGGGCGGCGAGGTTTCGCCTGGCAGAGGCGGAAGTGTCGAGAAATCTGGTAGTGGTGGTAGTGGTGGCAACGGCGGAACTGGTGGTTGTGCCTGTTGTGCGACAGGCTGCTCTGGTAAAGGTGGCTGAGAAACCGGTTGGGTATCTTGCATTGATGTGGATGGCTCGACATGGTCGACCGATCCAAGCGGCTGAGCGCCCGCTCCAGCGAGTGGCTGCCCTGCCGGATTGAATGGTTGGGCACCAAGGGCTGCATCGACGGCGGCTCGTGCATTTTCAAGCGCATCAACAGCTGGTTCGACTGGCGCCTCGGATGCTTCTTGTTCTTTCACTTGTTGCTCAAGGTCGGCGAGTGTCGGATTCTGCTGAAGAGCCGGTGGAGCTACCGGAAGCGGTGTTTCTTCGAATTTAAGTGTTGGTTCGGCTGGCGGTTGAGGGATTGCACTTGCTGCCGGGGCCGGTGACTCTACAACCGGTGGCTGAGTTGGCTCAGGAGCGGGCGCTGTTGCGTCAGCAGACACCGGGAACTCAGTAAATATATCTTTGACACTCGGTTCTGTTGGTGGAAGTACTGTCGAGTTCAGCACGGCACCATCGACAGCCTGATCACCAAGCGTCGGCGTGCTGTCGTGTGACAATATGACATGGTTCTTTACATCATCTTCGCGCTTGCGATTCTCTTCCTCAGCCTCTTCAGCCGTCGCGTTGAGCGTTCCCCCCGTTGCGGGTGTCGGTGCATCGCGCCATGAACTTGACCTCGCCTTTTGTGCAGCTGGCTCGTTAGGCCTTACCGGCGGAAGCTGTGCGTCATTAATCTTCTTGAGCTCTTCAGTAGCTTCTTCAACAGCTTCAGCGCTCCCCTCTGCGGCAACTTCGTTGGCTTTTCTGTCTGCCGCATCCTCAGCAGTATCATTTGCCAATGTCTCGTGTTCAACCTTCATCTCACCGTCACTGCTTTTCTTAGGCTGCTCTGCTTGTTGTTCGCCTACCGGAGCCTGTTCGGCATTCAATTTTCCGGTGCTAACTGTCTCTGCTTCTTCGAGCTTTTCAGCGATAAGCTGTTGGTTGGCACCCGCCGCCATAAGCTGGGCGGCCATGGTCATGACCTTCGGGCTGGTCTTTTCATTGCGGAACCGGTCCGTCGCCGCAACGAGACCTGTTAAAATTGCCGTTGCGATAGGCTGGTCAAGGAGCCCTGACTGCAGTGATTCTGTCAGGCTCATGAGCATTTCGCAGAGACTTGATGCTTCCGGATCACTCCAGTCAATCTCACCAAGTGAACTGCCGCCAGGAAGTTGGTTTACGGTTATAACAGCTGCGTCGTGTAAAATTCGTCCGTGCGCCGTTATGGCTGCATCAAGGTCCTCGCGCTTCTCTACGCCAAAAGCAATAACGAGATCGACATTCAAATCACCCTGGGAGAAAGTGAGATCTTTTTCGGTAATGGTCGTCTTATACGGGGTGATGAACACGCGAACGACGTCGTCCTCAACTTTGTAGCGAAGACGGTCCGCTTTTTCTTTGTCGAGCGCGATGATAAAGTCACGGAGACCATCGACATTTGTATCAAACGTCTTACCTGGCTCCAGAAACTCAATAGCCGGTGGAATCTTACCAGAAAATACCGCTGTCGGTGTCTTCTCTATCTTGTCGAGAATAAGCGTCAACGCAAGCGCTGCCGCAAGCGCATCGACACTTGGGTCATGGCCGACGGTTACGAGAATATTCGTAGCGTCCTTGAGACGCTGCGCAACAAGCTGTTTTGGGTTTTGGTCTGTTGGCATGGGCTACTTTTTTTGGTTTTTAGATAGCTTCTCCGTTACTATACCATGAGCACTTTATATTCGTCAACAATTATTTTATTAGGGGTCGACCTCTTTACAAAAACGGAGCTTTCGGGTATATTGAGTTGCTGACTAATCATATAAACGTCTAACCTTTTGGAGAAACCATGCCAATCATCAAATCAGCTGTAAAACGAATGAAGCAGACCACGGTCCGCCGCGCTCGAAACGTCGAGACGAAAAAGGCCGTTAAAGCCGCCGTCCGCGCGTTCACCGACAAGCCCTCGACTAAGACGCTGAGCGAAGCTCAAAGCGCTATCGACACGGCTGTAAAGAAGAATGTCTTGAACAAGGGTACTGCAGCACGCCGCAAAAGCAATCTGTCGAAGATCGCAAAGGATGCGGGCGTGAAACTTGAAACTACAAAGAAAGCGGCTCCAAAGACAGCCGCACACAAGGCTCCAGCTTAAA